>JBQGEH010000514.1:0-1917 GCA_052039515.1 Nakamurella sp.
AGCGGGTACCGCAGCCCGGTCGACGACAGCCCGTCGCGGCGGGCGAACATCGCCGCCGCCGCCTCGTTGGCGACCTTGGACAGCGAGTAGGCGTCGCCGATGTCGGCGGGCTCGTCCTCGTCCCACGGGTAGTGCGACGGCAGCACCGACCGGGCGTGCAGCGGCAGCCCGACGGCGTTGATGCTCGACGCGTAGACGACCTTGCGGACCCCCGCCCGGGCGGCGGCCTGCAGCACCACGAAGGTGCCCAGCGCGTTGGCCGCGTAGATCTCCTCCGGGGTGCCGGCGTCCAGTCCGGCCAGGCCGGCCAGATGGACGACGGCGTCCTGCCCGGCGACCGCCTCGGCCACCATCGCGGGATCGGTCACCGATCCGGTCACCCGCCGCGCCGGGCCGTCCCCACGGTCGAGAACGGTGACCACCGCGCCGTTCTCGGCGAGCAGCGCGACGACCGCCCGCCCGATCAGCCCGTCGCCGCCGGTGACCAGGATCCGCGCCCCGGCCACCTGCTCGAACACCGTCACGCCCCGACCCGGACCTCGGGAGCCTCGGCCGGCTTGTCCGCCACAGGCCCGGACTTCCCCCGGCCCCGGTTCAGCATCGGCCAGCCCTTGCTGCCCTGGTCGATCGCGACGGCGATGAGCACCACGAGACCGGTGACGATCTGCTCGTAAAAGCTCGGCACGTTCAGCAGCACCAGGCCGTTGGTCAGCGCACCCAGGATGAGCGCACCGATGAGGGTGCCCGCGATCCGGCCCTCACCGCCCATCAGGTTGGCCCCGCCGATGACGGCGGCGGCGATCGCGGTCAGCAGGTACGGGCTGCCCGCCTCGGACTGGGCGGCACTGATGCGGGCCACCACGACGAGACCGCCGAGGGCGGCCAGCAGTCCGGAGATGCCGTACACCAGCACCTTCACCCGGGTCACCCGCACCCCGGACAGCCACGCCGTCTCCTCGCTGCCACCGACGGCGATGACGTTCTGGCCGAACACGGTGCGCCGCAGCAACAGCCAGGCGAGCACCGCCACGACGAGCACGACGACGACCACGATCGGCACGCCGCCGATGTAGCTGTTGAGCAGCAGCACGAACTCGTCCGGCACGTTGTAGACCGGCTTCCCGTCGGTGACCACGTACGCGAGCCCCTGGTAGACGCTCATCGTGCCGAGGGTGGCGATGAACGGCGGCAGCTTGGCCTTGGTGATCAGGAAGCCGTTCACCGCACCGGCGACGAAGCCGACGGCCAGACCCAGCACCAGCCCGGGGATCGCCGGGACGCCGCTGTTGACCATGGCGTTGGCGGACACGATCCCGACGAAGCTCGCGATCGACCCGACGGACAGGTCGATGCCGCCGGTGATGATGACGAAGGTCAGCCCGATGCCGATGAGCGCGTTCACGCACGCCGAGACGGCGACGTCGCGCAGGTTGTCCAGCGTGAGGAAGTTCGAGTTCAGCACGCCGAACACGGCGAAGATGACCGCGGCGGCGATGAAGATGCCCAGCGCCTGGACGTTGATCGTCACCCGTCGCCGGGGCGGGGTGTTGACGTCGGTGCTCACACGGTCTCCTTCGTGATGCCCATGGCGCTCGCCACCAGGCTGTGTTCGTTGATGTCGGCACCGGTGTGCTCGGAGATGAACCGGCCGTTGCGCATGACCAGCGCGCGGTCGCTCAGCGAGATGATCTCGGGCAGATCCGAGCTCACCACCACCACGGCGTTCCCGGCGGCGGCGAGACCGTCGATGAGTCCGTAGATCTCGGCCTTGCCGCCGACGTCGACGCCCTTGGTGGGCTCGTCGAACAAAAAGACCTTCGAGTCCCGGCGCAGCCACTTGGCGATGACGATCTTCTGCTGGTTGCCCCCGGAGTACTGCCGGGCCTGTAGTTTCACCGTCGCCGGTTTGAGCGCCAG
>JBQGEH010000515.1:0-3122 GCA_052039515.1 Nakamurella sp.
TGACGGACCAGTTGCCGGCCGGGCTGCCCAGGGACTGCCGGATGCCCTCGTCCAGCGGTGTGTGGTGGTCGCCGAAGACCGCGACGGTGTCGGTGGTGTCCAGCGTGAACGGGCGGCGGAACTGGTAGTTCATCTCCACCAGCTCCTTCACGGTGCGGTCGAACAGACCGGCGATCCGCAGCGCCCAGAGCGGCAGCGACCGCAGCTTCGGCGCGGGGGTGCCCTCGATCCGGGCGGCCCGGTGCACCAGCTCGCGCAGCGACACCGCCGGCGGGCTCGGCACCAGCCAGTACCGGTTCCGGCCCCGTTCGTCCAGCGCCGCGGCGACCAGCAGCCGACCGGCGTCGGCGGGGTTGGTCCAGGTGTGCGGGACGTCCAGGTCGGCCGGGACGAGAACGGTCTTCCCGGCGCGGAGCCGGTCCATGACCAGGACGGTGAGCAAGGACGGGCCGGGACCGACGTAGTCCGAGCCGCGCACCGCCACCGCCGCCGGGATGCGGCCGGCCCGGGCCGCGGCCAGGGCGTCCTCCCACATGCGCAGCCGTACCGCGCCCTTGACGCTGCTGGGCCGATCGGGCACGGCGGAGCTCATCGGGCCGTCCACCGGACCGTAGGAGTAGAGGCTGTCCACGATGGCCAGCACCGCCCCGGCCGCCTCGGCGGCGGTGAGCATGGCGGCGGCCATCGGCGGCCAGTCGGTCGTCCACCGGTCGTACGGCGGGTTGACCGCGTTGTAGATGACCGCGGCGCCGGCGGTGTGCCGGAGCAGGGCCTCGACGTCGGCGACGTCGGCGGCGATCCGCTCGGTGCCGTCGGGGCCGGTGCCGCGCCGGGTGAGGACGCGGACGGTCTCACCGCGGGCCAGCAGGTCCTCGGCGATGGCGGTGCCGACCGGGCCGGCTCCGAGGACGACGTGAAGCGCCATGATGTGTCTCCTGCTCTTGAGTGAGAGCACTGCTCTCGGTGATATGCGAGTGTGGATCCGGGACCGACCTCCTGTCAAGAGCAGTGCTCACATTCGTGACAACCGCTCCGACGAGGAGGCATACTCGACCGGTGACCACCGTCCGGGAGCGTGTCCGCGCCGAGACCATCGGCGAGATCAAGGCGTGCGCGCGACGCCAGCTCGCCGCCGGTGGCGCCGACCTGTCGCTGCGCGCGATCGCCCGGGAGCTGGGGATGGTGTCCTCGGCGTTGTACCGCTACTTCGCCAGCCGCGACGAGCTGCTCACCGCCCTGATCGTGGACGGCTACACCGCGCTGGCCGACCGGGTGGCCGCCGCCGAGGTCGCGGTGCCGAGGGACCGGCCGGCGGACCGCTTCACCGCGGTCGGTCGCGCGGTGCGCACCTGGGCGCTCGCCCATCGCGCCGAGTACGCGCTGCTCTACGGCAGCCCGGTCCCCGGGTACACCGCACCGCCGGAGACCGTGGTGCCGGTGCTCCGGATGACCCGCATCATCGTCGAGATCCTGGTCAGCGCAGCGGATCTCGGGAAGCAGCCACCGCAGGTGACGCTTCCGGCGACGGTGCACGCCGACATCGTGGCGGGACTGTCGCTGGTCGAGCGCCCCGAGCTGGACCCACGGTCGTTCGCCCGCGGCTTCACCGCCTGGGCGTCGCTGTTCGGTGTCGTCAGCTTCGAGCTGTTCGGCCACTCCGTCGGCGTCACCGAGGATTTCGACGCGCTGTTCGAGGTCCAGCTGGCCGGCCTCGTCGAGCTCGCCGGACTGGGCTGACCGGTCGCACCCGGCCGCCGGCCCCCAGACGACAGAACGCTCCCGCCGGCCTGGAGCCTGGGGAGCGTTCTGCGGAGACGGCCGAAGGCCGGTGGCTCAGGGGGCGAGCTGGCCGATGATCGACGCACCCGGGGTGACCACCGAGGTGGTCGGGGTGATCCCGGCCTGGCGCATCAGCTGCTGCACGTCGCCACGCTGCTCCGGGAGCATCAGGGTGACGACGGTGCCGGCGGCGCCGGCCCGCGCGGTCCGGCCCGAGCGGTGCAGGTAGGCCTTGTGCTCGGTCGGCGGATCGATGTGCACCACGAGCGCGATGTCGTCGACATGAATGCCACGGGCGGCGATGTCGGTGGCCACCAGGACCTTCGCCGAACCGTCGGCGAACGCGGCGAGGTTGCGCTCACGGGCGTTCTGGCTCAGGGTGCCGTGCAGGTCCACCGCGGTGATCCCGGACTTGGTGAGCTGCTCGGCCCACTTGCGCGCGGCGTGCTTGGTACGGGTGAACAACAGCCGCCGGTCACCGGAATCGGCGAGCTCACGGACGATCTGGTTGCGGTGGTCGCGGCTCACCGCGAACACGTGGTGCTCCAGCGTCTCCACCTTCGACTGCGCGTCGTCGACCGCGAACACCGCCGGGTCGGTGAGGAAATCGTTGACCAGCACGGAGATCCCGTTGGCCAGGGTGGCCGAGAACAGCAGCCGCTGGCCGTCGGCCGGGGTCGCCTTGAGCAGGCGGCGCACGCCCGGCAGGAAGCCGAGATCGGCGCTGCCGGTGTGGATCAGGTCCTCCAGGCGCCCCGGGCAGGCCACGACGATGTCGACACCGGCGCGCAGCGCGGAAGTCTGGCCACCGTACCCGACACCGCCGAAGACGACCATCGTCTTCAGGCCGGCCGGCTTGGCCAGCGCGGCGATGGTCTTCTCGACCTGCAGCGCGAGCTCGCGGGTCGGGACCAGCACCAGGCCGCGCGGGCGACCGGGGGTGCTGCGGCCGCCCATGAGGCGGGCGACCAGCGGGATGGCGAACGCGATGGTCTTGCCGGAGCCGGTCCGGCCGCGGCCGAGGACGTCGCGGCCGGCCAGGGTGGCCTCCAGCGTCGCGGCCTGGATCGGGAACGGTGCGGTGGCACCGAGAGTCGCGAGTCCGGGGATCAGCGCGGCCGGCACCCCGAGCTCGGCGAAGCTGCGGCTGTCGGTATCGGTGACCTTCTGCTCGCTGGCGAACAGCGCCTGGGTGGACAGCCGGGCGGCGACGGACTGCGGGCGCCCGGCCTGACCCTTCTCGCTGCGCCGGTCGGCCCGGTCGAGGTCCTGACGCTGCCGGATCGCCTCGGCGCCACGGGCTTTCGGACCCTGACCGCCGCTGCGGCCGGTGCCGGCGGACT
>JBQGEH010000516.1:0-1854 GCA_052039515.1 Nakamurella sp.
GCCCGATCACCTCGAGCAGCAGCGACGGCCGCTTGCTACAGTTGCTGGCCAGCCACGGCGACGGCCGGTCCACCCCGCTCTTCCCGGTCAGGCGCGGGGCGCGGGGGACCCCCCCGGTGCGGCGGGAGACGAACACCAGCGAGGCGACGCCGGTGGCCGCGGCGACCAGCACCAGCAGTTCGCCGAAGGTGTCCCAGCCGCGGATGTCGACGAGGACGACGTTGACCAGGTTGGTGCCGCCGCCGAACTCCTGGGCGGGGCCGGCCATCAGGTCCGACACGGGGGCCTGGGTGCGCACGCCCGGGAGGATCAGCGCGAAGGCGGTCATCAGCGCCCCGACGGCGACGGCGAGCACTAGCCGCACGCCGTTGCCCCGCCGGCTCTGGTGCAGCGCGGTGTCGGGCAGCCGCCGCAGCAGCAGCACGGCCGCGACCAGCGTGACCGTCTCGACCAGCAGCTGGGTCAGCGCGAGGTCGGGGGCGCCGCGGGACACGAACACCACCGCGACGAGGTAGCCGATACCGCCGACGAACAGCACCGCGGTGAGGCCGCGTCGGCAGCGCAGCACGACCACGGCGAGCACCGCGATGGCCGCGCTGAGCAGCAGCTCGACCGGCGACGAGAACGGCCCGCGGACCGGACCGGGGCCGACCCCGGCGCGGAACAGCAGCCAGCCGGGGAAGACCAGCAGCACGACGAGGATGGCGCCGAGCGACACCGGCAGCGAGCCGCGCTGGGTGGCCGCGGTGAGGTGCTGAGCGAAGCGGAGCACCCCGGCGGTCAGCCGGCGGTACGCCCCACCCGGTTCGCCGCCGGGCGCGGCGAGGTCGGTGCCCTCGCGTCGGCGCTGCGCCACGAACACGAGCGCGCCGAGCGCCCAGACGCCGATCGAGATGAGCAGGGCCGGGGTGATGCCGTGCCACAGGGCGAGCGCGTCCTCGTGGACGGTCCCGGCGGTCTCGGCGAAGGTCGCCACCAGCGGCTCGACCAGTGCGGGGACGACCCCGAACAGCAGACCGAGGGCGGCCAGCACGACGGTGGGGACGGTCATCGACAGCGGCAACGGCATCCGGTCGGTGCGGGGCAGCCACGGCTTGGTGCCGAACGCGCCCCACACGAAGCGGGCGGTGTAGGCCACCGTCAGGACCGAGCCGACGACCATCCCGATGAGCCCGACGGTGCCCCACAGCCCACCCGCCTCGACCAGGCCGGTGATGCCGGCCTCCTTGGCGACGAAGCCGATCATCGGCGGCAGCCCGGCCATCGAGAAGGCGGCGACGACGGCGGTCGCGCACAGCACCGGGTGGGTGCGGCCGAGACCGCTGAGCTCGGTGAGCTTGCGGGTCCCGGCGCCGGTGTCGACGATGCCCACGACGAAGAACAGCGCCGCCTTGAACGCGGCGTGGGCGATCAGCATGGCGACCGCGGCGAGCAGCAGGTCGGCGGTGCCCACACCCAGCATCAGGGTGATGAGCCCGAGCTGGGACACCGTCCCGTAGGCCAGCAGCAGCTTCAGATCCCGCTGCCGCAGCGCGACGACCGCGCCGTACACCATGGTGGCCGCGCCCAGCGTGACCAGCACCGGTGCCCACACCGCGCTGAGCGCGAAGGCCGGCGCGAGCCGGGCGAACAGGTAGACGCCCGCCTTGACCATGGGCGCCGCGTGCAGGTAGGCGCTGGCCGGGGTGGGGGCGGCCATCGCCCCGGGCAGCCAGAACGAGAACGGCACGATGGCGGACTTGCTGAGTCCGCCGACGAGCAGCAGCACGACCGCCACGTCGACGGCGGTGCCGGTGGGGGCGGCGGCGACGATCTCGCTGAGCCGGAAGGTGCCGGCGTGCACCCCGAGCAGCA
>JBQGEH010000517.1:0-1869 GCA_052039515.1 Nakamurella sp.
CCGCGGCGGCGGATCTCCTCGGCGATGCCGGGGATCTCGTAGTCCAGCGCGGCGGCGGTGATCGTCGCGGCCCGGTCGGTCGGTGAGATGCCGGTGCCACCCGAGGTGAGCACCAGGTCGGGTCGCAGGGTGAGCTCGGCGGTCAGCGCCGCGGCGAACGGCTCGCCGTCGGCGGCCACCACCGGGTCGGCCACGATGAAGCCGCGGGCGGCCAGCCAGTCCCGGATGAGCGGGCCGGTGGTGTCGGCGTACACGCCGGCCGCGGCCCGGGTGGACGAGATCAGCACCGCGGCACGCCGCGTCACGACGTCACCTCCGGACGGGTCCACAGGCCGGTCTTGCCGCCCTCCTTGCGCTCGACCCGGACGTCGGTGAGGACGGCGGCCGGGTCGACGGCCTTGATCATGTCGTGCAGGGCGAGGCCGGCGACGGCCACCGCGGTGAGTGCCTCCATCTCCACCCCGGTCCGGTCGGCGGTCCTCACCGTCGCGGTGATGTGCACCGACGTGTCCTCGACGGCGAGGTCGACGGTGACCCCGGACAGCGCGATCGGGTGGCACAGCGGGATGAGGTCGGCGGTGCGCTTGGCCCCCATCAGGCCGGCGATGCGGGCCACGGCCAACGCGTCACCCTTGGGCAGCCCCTCCCCGGTGAGCAGGCGCGTGACCTCGGCGGTGGTGCGCACCCGGCCGGTCGCGATCGCCCGGCGGGCCGACGGCTCCTTGCCGGTCACGTCGACCATCCGGGCCGCCCCGGAACCATCCAGGTGGGTCAGGACGGGATCGGTCACGAGACCCCCGCCGCCACCGGCTCCGGCTGGACGCTGATCCGGGCCCGCTGCGCGGCCGCCCCGATGGCCTGGGCGACCGCCGGGGACACGCTCGCGTCGAAGACGCTGGGGACGATGAAGGACGCGTTGAGCTGGTCGGGCTGCACCACGTCGGCGATGGCGGTGGCCGCGGCGAGCAGCATCTCGTCGGTGATGCGGTGCACCCCGGCGTCCAGCAGCCCGCGGAACACCCCGGGGAAGGCCAGCACGTTGTTGATCTGGTTCGGGAAGTCCGACCGTCCGGTGGCGACCACCGCGGCGTGCTTCTGCGCCTCGAGCGGGTCGATCTCCGGGTCGGGGTTGGCCAGCGCGAACACGACCGCGCGCTCGTTCATGGTGGCGATGTCGGCGCCCACCAGCAGGTTCGGGGCGCTGACCCCGATGAACACATCGGCGCCGGCGATGGCCTCCTTGAGCGTGCCCTGCTGGTTGCGCGCGTTGGTCTTCTGGGCGACGTCGGCGAGGTTGGGGTCCATACCCGGGCGGCCGCGGTGCACGATGCCGTTGATGTCGACGGCGACGATGTCCTTCGGCTGCTGCAGAAGGATCAGCCGGATGATCGCGTTGCCGGCGGCACCGACGCCGGAGACGACGATCTTGCAGTCGGTGATGTCCTTGTCGACCACCCGCAGCGCGTTGCGCAGCGCGGCGACGACGCAGATGGCGGTGCCGTGCTGGTCGTCGTGGAAGACGGGGATGTCGAGCTTGGCGCGCAGCCGGGCCTCGACCTCGAAGCAGCGGGGCGCGGAGATGTCCTCCAGGTTGATGCCGCCGTAGACCGGCGCGATCAGCTCGACGGTGCGCACGATCTCGTCGACGTCGGTGGTGTCCAGGCAGACCGGCCAGGCGTCGACATTGGCGAACCGCTTGAACAGCGCGGCCTTGCCCTCCATGACCGGCAGCGCCGCGGCCGGACCGATGTTGCCCAAGCCGAGCACGGCGGTGCCGTCGGTGACGACGGCGACGGTGTTGCGCGTGATGGTGAGGCGGCGGGCGTCGGCCGGGTTGGCCGCGATGGCCAGGCACACCCGGGCGACGCC
>JBQGEH010000518.1:0-12508 GCA_052039515.1 Nakamurella sp.
CCGTCGCCGACGTCTCGCTGCGCGCCGAGGTCAACCGGCTGGGCCGGCTCGCCCGCGCCGTCGACCCGGCACTGACCGACCCCGAGGACGCGCTGGCCGAACTGCTGGCCTGCTTCCCGGTGTACCGGACCTACCTCGTGCCCACCGAGGGACGCGAGAACCCGCCCGCGGCCGCCGATGTCGAGCGCGACCAGCAGCTGATCACGGAGAACGCCGAGCGCGCCAAGCGGTTCCGGCCGGATCTGGCCGACAGCATCGACGCGGTCACCGTGCTGCTGCGGGACCCCTCGCTCGAGGTGGCCCGCCGCTTCCAGCAGACCTCGGGCATGGTGATGGCCAAGGGCGTCGAGGACTGCGCGTTCTACCGCTACACCCGGCTCACCACGTTGACCGAGGTCGGCGCCGACCCGGCCGACTTCGCCGTGGACGTCGACGAGTTCCACGAGATCCAGGCGGACCGGCTGGCCCGGCTGAGCTCGTCGATGGTGGCGCTGTCCACCCACGACACCAAGCGCAGCGAGGACACCCGCGCCCGGATCAGCGTGCTCGCCGAGCTGCCCGACCACTGGATGACCTTCGTCCGCGACATCGTCGGCCGGATCGGCGATCTCCCGCTGGTGGTGGCCGACGGACCGGTGCTGAACCTGGTGCTGCAGGCCGCCGTCGGCGCCTGGCCGCTGACCACCGAGCGGTTGGACGCCTACGCGCAGAAGGCGGCCCGGGAGGCCGGCAGCTCGACCAACTACCTGGACCCGAACGAGGAGTACGAGACCCAGCTCTCGACGCTCGTCGAGCGGCTGCAGCCCGGCGGCGACCTCACCGACCGGGTGGCCGCGACGGTGCGTGAGCTGGAGGCCCCGGGCTGGTCGAACAGCCTGTCGGCCAAGCTGATCGCCCTGACCGTGCCCGGTGTCCCCGACACCTACCAGGGCACCGAGTTGTGGGACCACTCGCTGGTCGACCCGGACAACCGGCGGCCGGTCGACTACACCGTGCGCCGTCGGCTGCTGGCCGGCATCACCGACGGGACCGTGCCGCCGGTGGACGCCGACGCCGCGGCCAAGCTGCTGGTGACCCACCGGGCGGCCACCCTGCGGCGGGACCGCCCGGAGCTGTTCGACCGCTACGTCGCCCTCGGCGCCCGCGGCCCCGCCAAGGCCCATCTCGTCGCCTACGACCGCGGCGGTGCCGTGGTGCTGGCGACCCGGCTGCCCGTCGGTCTGGCCGCCATCGGCGGCTGGTCCGACACCACGGTGGCCCTGCCCCCGGGCGTGTACACCGACGCGCTCACCGGAGCCCGCCACGAGATCGACGGCGACGCCTCCGTTTCCGCTCTGCTCACCGCTCTGCCGGTGGCGCTGTTGGTCCGAGGAGAGAAGTGACGCATCCAGCAGTCCGGACGTTCGAGGTGTGGGCGCCCACCGCCGGCACCGTGTCGGTGCAGGTGGACGGCGAGGTGGTACCGCTCGCCGAGCGCGCCGAGGGCTGGTGGGCCGTCGAGGTTCCCGACACCGGTGACGTCGACTACGGCTTCCTGCTCGACGGCGCCACCGAGCCGCTCGTCGACCCGCGGTCGCGACGGCAGCCGGACGGGGTGCACGCCCTGTCCCGGACGTTCGACCCGGCGGCGTACTCCTGGAACGACACCGCCTGGACCGGACGGCCACTGGCCGGCGGGCTCATCTACGAGCTGCACATCGGCACCTTCACCACCGAGGGCACGTTCGCCGCGGCGATCGAGCGGCTCGACCACCTGGTCGATCTCGGGGTGACGTTCGTCGAGATCCTGCCGGTCAACGGGTTCAACGGCACCCACAACTGGGGCTACGACGGCGTCCTCTGGTACACCGTCCAGGAGACCTACGGCGGCCCGGCCGAGTACCAGCGGTTCGTCGACGCCTGCCACCAGCGGTGTCTCGCGGTGATCCAGGACGTCGTCTACAACCACCTGGGGCCCAGCGGCAACGTCCTCCCCCAGTACGGCCCGTACCTGCACGACGCCGGCGAGAGCACCTGGGGCAGCCTGCTCAACCTGGACGGTCCGGACTCGGACCCGGTGCGCCGCTACATCATCGACAACGCGTTGATGTGGCTGCGGGACTACCACGTCGACGGGCTGCGACTCGACGCGGTGCACGCGCTGGTCGATCACCGGGCGACCCACCTGCTCGAGGAGCTCAGCACCGAGGTCGACGCCCTGTCGGCGCATCTCGGTCGGCCGCTGACCCTGATCGCCGAGTCCGACCTCAACGACCCGAAGCTGATCACGCCGCGCATCGCCGGTGGATACGGGCTCACCGCGCAGTGGAGCGACGACTTCCACCACGTGCTGCACGTCGCCCTCACCGGCGAACGCATCGGCTACTACGGTGATTTCGGCTCGATGGAGTCCATCGCCAAGGTCTACACGTCGGCGTACTTCCACGACGGCAGCTGGTCGAGCTTCCGCAGCCGCGGCCACGGACGCCCGATCGACACCCGGCACACCGAGAGCTGGCGTTTCGTCGTCTACGCCCAGGACCACGACCAGATCGGCAACCGCGCCGCGGGTGACCGGCTGCCCGAGGCGCTCGGGCCGGAGGACCTCGCGCTGGCCGCGGTGCTGGTGATGACGTCCCCGTTCACGCCGATGCTGTTCATGGGCGAGGAGTGGGCGGCGTCCACCCCGTGGCAGTTCTTCACCTCCCACCCGGACCGGGAACTCGGCGAGGCGACGGCCAAGGGCCGCTTCGAGGAGTTCTCCCGGATGGGCTGGGACGAGGCGATCGTCCCCGACCCGCAGGATCCGGAGACCTTCCGCCGCTCGAAACTCGACTGGACCGAGCCCGGCCAGGGTCGGCACGCCGAGATCCTCGACCTGTACCGGAAGCTCGGCCGGATCCGGCGCGAGCGTCCGGAACTGACCGACCCGCGCTTCGCCCGCACCCGGGTCCGCTACGACGAGGGTGGGCGCTGGCTGCTGCTGGACCGCACCGGTGTGCAGGTGGCGTTCAACTTCTCCGACGACGAGCGGCGGGTGCCGTTCGGTGCGACCGGCCCGCAGCTGCTGCTCGGCACCGCCGCCGGAGTGACCGTCGAGGATCTCGGGATGGGGGCCTGCGCGGTCGTCCTCCCGCCGCACAGCGCCGCCGTGATCGAGGGCTGAGTCGTGCGCCGCCGGTTCGCCCAGGTCGACGTGTTCAGCCGGACGCCGTACCTGGGCAACCCGGTCGCCGTCGTGCTGGACGGCGACGGTCTGGACCAGGTCACCATGCAGCGCTTCGCCGCGTGGACCAACCTGTCGGAGACCACGTTCGTCCAGACGCCGACGATCGCCGGCGCGGCCTACCGGCTGCGGATCTGCACCACCACCGAGGAGCTGCCGTTCGCCGGTCACCCGACGCTCGGCTCGGCGCACGCCTGGCTCGGCGCGGGTGGCCGCGCCGACGGCGGCCGCCTGGTCATGGAGTGCGGGCTCGGACCGGTGGAGCTCCGGGTGGACGGCTATTCGATCGCGTTCCGCGCGCCGGAGCGGCGACGCTCCGGCCCGCTGGACGAGGACCTGGTCACCCGGATCGCCGCCGGCCTGCGGATCGGCCGGGACGACGTCGTCGCCCACGAATGGCTGGACAACGGCCCGCGGTGGGCCGGGGTGCTGCTGCGGGACGCCGCGGCCGTTCTCGCCGTCGAGCCCGACCCGGTCGCCCTGGACGGGCTCATGGTGGGCGTGGTCGGTCCGCATCCGGCCGGCGCGCCGCAGGCCTTCGAGGTGCGGGCGTTCTGCTCCCCCGTCGGGGTCACCGAGGACCCGGTGACCGGCTCGCTGAACGCCGCCGTCGGGCAGTGGTTGATCGGCGCCGGTCTCGCGCCCGACCGCTACCAGGCGGCGCAGGGCGCGAGAGTCGGCCGGGCGGGGGTCATCTCGGTGAGCCGCCGGGACGACGGCATCTGGGTCGGCGGCACCAGCCACACCCTCGTCGAAGGCACCGTCGACCTGTGACGCCGGCTCAGCCGACCCGGACGACGCTCCCGGTCCGCATGCTCTCGTTGGCCGCGTCGGCCAGCACCAGCGCCTCGCGGCCGTCGGCGAAGCTCGGTGACGGTGCCGTCCCGTTCTCGACCGCGTCGATGAAGTGGTCGAGCTCCGCGCGGTAGGCGTCGGCGTAGCGCTCCAGGAAGAAGTTGAGGTACGGCGCGGCCGCCTCGGTCCGCTCGGCGCCGGACCAGCGGACGCTGGTCGGCCGGAGGTTGTCGGCGGTGAGCATGCCGGTGGCGCCGAACGCTTCCAGCCGCTGGTCGTAGCCGAAGGCGCACCGCCGGCTGTTGGTGATGGTGGCGACCGCACCGGAGGCCCCGCGGAGCACGACGACGGCACCGTCGATGTCGCCGGCGTCCTTGACGAAGTCGGCCACCAGGTTGGTGCCGGTCGCCTGGACCTCGACCACCTCGCCGAGGAAGAACCGCGCCATGTCGAAGTCGTGGATCGTCATGTCGCGGAACAGTCCACCGGACGCGGCGAGGTAGGCGGCGGGCGGCGGCGCGGGGTCGCGGCTGACGATGATCAGCTGCTCCAGCTCCCCCACCTCGCCCGCTCGCACCCGGGCGCGGATGTCGGCGAAGGACGGGTCGAAGCGGCGGTTGAAGCCGATCATCACCGTGTGCGCGACGTCGCGGATCCGCTCCCAGCAGGCGTCGACCCGGGCGATGTCCAGGTCGATGGGCTTCTCGCAGAGCACCGCCTTGCCGGCCAGCACCGCGCCGGACAGCAGGTCCACGTGGGTCGGGGTCGGCGAACCGATGACGACCGCGTCGATGCTGTCGTCGGCGAGCACGGCGTCGACATCGGAGGTCGCGGTCGCGCCGAACCGGCCGGCCAACTCACCGGCGAACTGCGCCATCGGGTCGCACACGGTCACCAGCTCGGCCCGCGGGTGGGCGGCCAGAGTGGCCGCGTGGACCTGCCCGATCCGGCCGGCACCGAACAACGCCACACGCACCACGGGGACTCCTTCGCCGCGGGTCACCCGCAGTGGGCGGGGTGTGCCCCGCGGTCGGACTTCAGCCGCCGAAGACTAGGCCGCGCCGCCGCGACCCGTCAACGCACGGCCGTGGAACGTTCTAGAGCCGGGCGTCCCCGTCGGCCTCGGCGCGGCGGCGGTTCAGGTTGACCGCACTGCTGATCAACCCGATGTGGCTGAACGCCTGCGGGAAGTTGCCGAGGAACGCGTCGGTGAACGGGTCGATCTGCTCCGGCAGCAACCCGACGTGGTTGACACGTCCGCACAGTCGCTCGAACAACGCCTCGGCTGCGTCGAGACGTCCGCTGTGGGCGAGGTTGTCGACCCACCAGAACGAACACAGCAGGAACGCACCCTCCAGGCCGTCCAGCCCGTCCGGGGAATCCTCGTGGCGGTAGCGGTAGAGCAGCCCGCTGTCCGGGCCGCCGACCCCGAGCCGCTCGACGACGGCGTCGACGGTGGCGACCATCACCGGGTCGGCGGCGTCGATCACCCGCCGCAACGGCAGGGCGAGCAGGCTCGCGTCGAAGGTGCCCGGCTGGTCGAGGTGCTCGTTGAGCACGCCGGCGTCGGGGTCGACGGCCCGTTCCATCAGCGTGGCGTGGATGGTGGCGGCCAGGTCGGCCCAGTGGCCGGCCTCGCCGGTGCGTCCGGTGGCGTCGGCGATCCGGGCGAGCCGGTCCGCGGCGACGTGGCACATCGCCACCGAGTAGGTGAACGGGCGGCCGGCGTCACGGATCTCCCAGATGCCGTGGTCGGGGGTCGTCCAGTGCTCCTCGGCCATCCGGCCCAGCGCCAGCAGCCGCTGCCAGCGTGCGTCGCTGACCACCCCACCGGCCCGCACCCACTGCCAGGCGCAGTCCAGCAGCTCGCCGTACACGTCGTGCTGCACCTGGTCGGCGGCGGCGTTGCCCCACCGCACCGGCGGGGACGCCCGGTAACCCTCCAGCTCGTCGTCGACGACCTCCTCGGTCGGCTGCTCCCCGTCGAGGGTGTAGAGGATGTGCGGCCGGCCGTCCAGGTCGCACCGTTCGAGGATCCAGTCCAGGAAGTCGTCGGCCTCCGCGCCCAGCCCGATCCGGCGCATCGCGTAGACGGTGTAGGCGGCGTCGCGGATCCAGGTGTAGCGGTAGTCCCAGTTGCGCTCCCCGCCGATCGTCTCCGGCAGCGACGAGGTCGGCGCGGCGACCATGGCGCCGTTGGGCTGGTAGTCGCAGAGTTTGAGTGTGACCGCGCTGCGCCGGACGAGATCCTCGGCGGGACCGGTGTAGTCGATGCAGCGGGCCCAGTGCCGCCACACCTCGGCGGTGCGGTCCAGCGCGGCGGTCGCGTCGTCGGGGGACGGCCCGGTCACCGGGGTGGCGCCCCAGCGCAGCACGAGCGACAGCCGCTCCCCTGCGCTGAGAGTGCTGGTGAGGTCCCGTGGGTCGTCACCCGACGACGCCGTCCAGTGCAGGCCGTCGGCCTCGAAGCGGGTGCGCACGCTGGAGCGCAGCACGACGGTCCCGGACAGCACGGTCACCAGCCGGACGAGTTCCCCGGTGGCGGTCGACGTCCCGGGGGTGAAGCGCCCGGTGACGACCAGGGCGTCGCGGATCTCGACCACGCCGCCGTCGGCGGTGAGCCGGGTGCGCACCACCGCGGTGTCGGTCTCGTACTCCTGCTCGGCGGTGTGCAGACCGTCCGGCCGCAGGGTCCACTCCCCGCCGCGCTCCCGGTCCAGCAGCGCCGCGAACAGCGGTGGTGCGTCGAACCGCGGGACGCACAGCCAGCGCACCGTGCCGTCGGTGCCGACGAGTCCGGCGGTGAGGCCGTCGCCGACGAGGGCGTGGTCCTCGATACGGGGGTAGCCGTCGACGAGCGGGGCGCCGACGACGGGCGGGACGGAGAGTCGTGGTTCGCTCATACCCGGGGCAGTGCCCGAACGGGTGACGGCGGAACCGGCTCAGGCGTCGCCGGCGTGCACCCGGCGCAGCTGGTCCACGTCGAGCCCGTCCAGACTGTCGGCGAAGATCCGGCGGTCCCCCGCCGGTACCGGCACCTCGCAGGGGACCACCAGCACGGTGAGGCCGGCGGCGACCGCGGCGGCGACCCCGGTCGGCGAGTCCTCCACCGCCAGCGACGTGGCGGCGTCGGCACCCAGCAGGGCCAGCGCCCGGCGGTACGGCTCCGGGTCCGGCTTGCCCTCGACGACGTCGTCACCGGTCACCACGACGTCGAAGTTGTGCCGTCCCAACGTGTTCAGGGCGAGCTCGACCAGGGGGCGTTCGGTCGCGGTGACGAGCGCGGTGCGCAGCCCCGCGGCCCGCACGGCGGCCACCAGCGTGGCGGCGCCCGGCCGCCACGGCAGCTGCCGTCCGTAGTAGTGCACGGCCCGCTCCGAGAGCTCCGCGGCCGTCAGCTGCCAGTCGCGGGTGATCCCCAGCTCGGCGTGCACGAGTTCGACACTCGGCTGCACGGGCATCCCGACCATCGAGGACTTGCAGGCGGGCGAGATCACCCCGCCGAGGTCGGCGGCGACGTCGTCCAACGCCAGCGCCCACAACTTCTCGGTGTCGGTCAGCGTCCCGTCCATGTCGAACAGGACGGCGCTCAGCGCCGGGCCGGACTCACTTGGCCGCAAAGTACTTCGCCTCCGGGTGGTGGACGACCAGCGCCGACGTGGACTGCTCCGGGTGCAGCTGGTACTCCTCGGACAGCTCCACCCCGATCCGCGACGGGTCCAGCAGGTCCATGACGATGGTCTGGTCGGTGAGGTCCGGGCAGGCCGGGTAGCCGAAGGAGTAGCGGGCGCCGCGGTAGGCCAGGTCGAAGAACTTCTCCACCTCGGCCGGGTCGTCGTCGCCGGCGGTGGAGCCGTCGGGGAAGACCAGCTCGGACCGGATGCGCTGGTGCCAGTACTCGGCCAGCGCCTCCGTGAGCTGCACCGAGAGGCCGTGCACCTCCAGGTACTCGCGGTAGTTGTTGGCGGCGAACAGCACATTGGCGTACTCGCTGATCCGCTGCCCCATCGTCACCACGGTGAAGGCGATGACGTCGACCTGCCCGGACGAGCGGGGCTTGAAGAAGTCGGCCAGGCACAGGTGCCGGTCGCGGGCCTGCCGCGGGAAGGTGAAGCGGTGGATCTCCTTCGCGTCGACGTCGGGGGATTCCAGGATCACCACCGAGTCGCCGTCGGACACGCACGGGAAGTAGCCGTACACCACGGCTGCCTCGAGAACCTTGTCCGTGTGCAGCTTGTCGAGCCAGTACCGCAGCCGCGGCCGGCCCTCGGTCTCGACCAGCTGCTCGTAGGTGGGGCCCTGTCCGGCGCGGCCGCCGCGCAGTCCCCACTGCCCCATGAACGTGGCCCGCTCGTCCAGCAGCCTGGCGTAGTCGGCCAGCGGGATGCCCTTGACCACCCGGGAACCCCAGAACGGCGGGGTGGGGACGGGGTTGTCGGCGGCGACGTCCGACCGCGCCGGGAGAACGGCGGTCTCGGCCGCCGCGGCGGCCTTCCGGGCCTCGGCGATGCGGGCCGACCGCTCGTGGCGGGCCCGCCGTTCGGCGGCCTTCTGCCGCTCGGCGGCGTCCTCGGCGGGGGCGAGACCGCGCTTGCGGGCCATCACCCCGTCCATCAGCCGCAGCCCCTCGAAGGCGTCGCGGGCGTAGCGGACGTCACCGGCGAACATGGCCGACAGGTCGTTCTCGACGTAGGAGCGGGTCAGCGCCGCCCCACCGAGCAGCACCGGGTAGCGCTCGGCGACCCCGCGGGAGTTCATCTCCTCGAGGTTCTCCTTCATGATCACCGTCGACTTGACCAGCAGTCCGCTCATCCCGATCGCGTCCGCGCCGTGCTCCTCCGCGGCAGCCAGGATCGCCGAGATCGGTTGCTTGATACCGATGTTCACGACGGAGTAGCCGTTGTTGGACAGGATGATGTCGACCAGGTTCTTGCCGATGTCGTGCACGTCGCCCTTGACGGTGGCGAGCACGATGGTGCCCTTCCCCTCGCTGTCCGCGCGCTCCATGTGCGGTTCGAGATGGGCCACCGACTTCTTCATCACCTCGGCCGACTGCAACACGAACGGCAGCTGCATCGCGCCGGAGCCGAACAGCTCGCCGACGGTCTTCATCCCGTCCAGCAGGGTGTCGTTGATGATCTCCAGTGCCGGCCGGCTGATCAGGGCCTCATCGAGGTCCTCCTCCAGCCCGTTGCGGTCACCGTCGATGATGCGCTGCTTGAGCCGCTGGTCCAGCGGCATCGCCGCGAGCTCCGCCGCCCGGGACTCCCGGCCACCGGCCGCGGTGACGCCCTCGAACATGGTGAGCAGCTTCTCCAGCGGGTCGTACCCCTCCCGCCGGCGGTCGTAGACCATGTCCAGCGCGACGGTCCGCTGCTCCTCGGGGATCCGGGCCATCGGCAGGATCTTCGACGAGTGCGCGATCGCCGAGTCGAGCCCGGCGTCGACGCACTCGGCCAGGAACACGGAGTTCAGCACCTGCCGGGCCGCCGGGTTCAGGCCGAAGGAGATGTTGGACAGGCCCAGCGTGGTCAGCACCTCCGGGTGCCGCCGCTTGAGTTCCCGGATGGCCTCGATGGTCTCGATACCGTCGCGGCGCGTCTCCTCCTGACCGGTGGCGATCGGGAAGGTGAGACAGTCCACCATGATGGCACTCTCGGGCAATCCGTAGTCGGTGGTGATCTGCGAGATCAGCCGCTCGGCGATGGCCAGCTTGGTGTCCTTCGTCCGCGCCTGGCCCTCCTCGTCGATGGTCAGCGCGACGACGGCGGCGCCGTGCTCGCGGACCAGCTCCATGGTGCGGGCGTAGCGCGAGGTGGGTCCGTCACCGTCCTCGAAGTTGACCGAGTTGACGATGGAGCGGCCGCCGAGGTGTTCGAGCCCGGCCTGCAGCACCGCGGGCTCCGTCGAGTCGAGCATGATCGGCAGCGTCGATGCGGTGGCGAAACGTCCTGCCAGCTCTTCCATGTCGGCGACGCCGTCACGGCCGACGTAGTCGATGCACAGGTCCAGCAGGTGTGCGCCGTCGCGGGTCTGCGAACGGGCGATCTCCACGCAGCGGTCCCACTGCTCGGCCAGCATCGCCTCGCGGAACGCCTTGGAGCCGTTGGCGTTCGTGCGCTCACCGATCATCAGCACCGAGGCGTCCTGCTCGAACGGGACCGCCTGGTACAGCGACGACAGGCCCGGCTCGGACCGCGGCCGCCGACGGGCCGGCTGCACGGCGCGCACCGCCTCGACGACCTGCCGCATGTGCTCGGGGGTGGTGCCGCAGCAGCCACCGACCAGGCCGAGCCCGAACTCGGTGACGAACCCGGACAGCGCCTGCGCGAGCTCCTCCGGGCCCAGCGGGTACACCGCGCCCTTGGGGCCGAGCTGCGGCAGCCCGGCGTTCGGCATCACCGACACCGGGGTGGTCGCGTGGCGGGAGAGGTAGCGGAGGTGCTCGCTCATCTCGGCGGGGCCGGTGGCGCAGTTGAGTCCGATGAGGTCGATGCCGAGCGGCTCCAGCGCGGTGAGCGCCGCCCCGATCTCGCTGCCCAGCAGCATGGTGCCGGTGGTCTCGACGGTGACGTGGCAGATGATCGGCACCTGCTGCCCGCGCTCGGCCATCGCCCGCTGGGCCCCGATGATCGCCGACTTGGCCTGCAACAGGTCCTGGCAGGTCTCCACCACGACCGCGTCGATGCCGCCGTCCAGCATGCCGGTGACCTGCCGGGTGTAGGCGTCGCGCAGCAGCGCGTAGGGCGCGTGCCCCAGGGTGGGCAGCTTGGTGCCGGGCCCGACCGACCCGAGCACCCAGCGGGGCCGGTCCGGGGTGGAGAAGGCGTCGGCCTCGGCCCGGGCCAGCGCGGCGGCGGCCTCGGCCAGCTCCTGGATCCGGTCGACGATGTCGTACTCGGCGAAGTTGGCCCAGTTGGTGCCGAAGGTGTTGGTTTCGATGGCGTCGACCCCGGCCTCGAGGTACTCACGGTGCACGGCCCGGACGATGTCCGGGCGGGTCACGTTGAGGATCTCGTTGCAGCCGTCCAGGCCCGCGTAGTCGTCCAGGGTGGGGTCGTAGGCCTGCAGCATCGTGCCCATCGCCCCGTCCGCGACGATCACCTGGGTGGAGAGCGCAGACAACAGCGGGTGAGACGACGGAGAAGGCACCAGACGAGTTTACGGGGGTCGGCGCACCCGTCGGCGCCGTCGTGCGGGGCTGTCCGGCCGGGGGGCGTCGTAGGCTGTCGAGGTGATGGAACTACCTGCATTGCGCGATCCGGTGATGATCGCCGCGTTCGAGGGCTGGAACGACGCGGGTGATGCGGCGACCTCGGCCATCGAGCACCTGGCGCTGACCTGGGACGCCGAGGAGCTGACCGAGGTCGACCCGGAGAGCTTCTACGACTTCCAGGTGTCGCGACCGGAGACCAAGCTCGTCGACGGCGTGACCCGCCGGATCGAGTGGCCGACGACCCGGCTGACCTACTGCCGGATGCCGGCGCAGAAGCGCGACATCGTGCTGGTGCACGGCATCGAGCCCAATTTCCGGTGGAAGGCGTTCTGCCGTGAGCTGATCGGGATCGCCCAGGCCCTGGACGTCAGCAGCCTGGTCAGCCTCGGTGCGTTGCTCGCCGACGTGCCGCACACCCGCCCGGTGCAGGTGAGCGGCTCCGCGGTGGACGCGGCGACCGCCGAGCGGTACGGGCTGGCCCGGTCCACCTACGAAGGGCCGACCGGGATCACCGGGGTGTTCCAGGACGCGTGCCTGCAGGCCGGGATCCCGGCGGTGTCGTTCTGGGCGTCGGTGCCGCACTACGTGTCGCAGGCCCCGTCGCCCAAGGCCACGCTGGCGCTCCTGCACCGGGTCGAGGAGTTCCTCGACGTCGAGGTCGATCTGGGCAACTAGCCCGAGCACTCCGAGGAGTGGGAGGCCGAGGTCTCCCAGATCGCCGCGGACGACGACGAGATCGCCGAGTACATCCAGCGGTTGGAGGAGCGGGACTCCGAGACCGAGCCGCTCACCCCGGCCAGCGGCGACGCCCTCGCCGAGGAGTTCGAGCGCTACCTGCGCCGCCGCGGCAACTCCCCCAAGGGCGACAAGCGCGACGGCCGCTGAGCAGAGTTCTCCCCGAGTCGGGGCGGACAGTACCCGCTGAGCGGGCACGGTCCGCCCCGATTGCCGCTTCCGGGCGGCGCCCGCCCCGCGGGATCGGCGCGGTGGCCGGGCGTCTTCCGCCCCGATGCAGCTAGGCGCGGGGCCCCACGTCCGTCGGCACCCCCAGAGATCGGGGTGGTTTCCATCCGGCGAGCGGGCGCTTTCCGCCCCGATGCGGCCAGGTCCGGCCCGACCACGGCGGCCAGGTCCGGAGCCACTGCCGGATCGAGTAGGAAATGGCCGCTGGGCGGGCACTTTCCTACCCGACTCGGGGAGGTGCTCGCTCAGGTCAGGCGGATGCCCAACAGGGCGTCGACGGCCGTGGCCACCTCGGCACCGGCCAGCGACGAGTTCTGCGCCCACTGGTC
>JBQGEH010000519.1:0-2903 GCA_052039515.1 Nakamurella sp.
CCGACCAGGCCGCCGGCCCGGGGGGCGCGTCGTAGCTCTGCCGGTCGTCGAGCTCGTCGTCGGGGCGGTGGTCCTCCGGCTCGCCGCGGTAGCCGCGCACCCAGTCCCAGGCGTAGAGCACCCGGTCGGGCACCTCCCGCACCGGCGTGCCGGTGAAGAGCAGCAGCCCGAAGACGAACAGCAGCACGAGGACGAGCACCGCCGGGACCACGGTGATGCCGGCGTACAGCGGGTGTCCGACGAGCCAGCCGAGGACGCCACCGGCCGTGGTGCGGATGGCGGCCGGGTCGGTGCCGTCGTCCGCGCCGGCGATGCGGACGGCGTGGATGATGCCGACCACGCCGAGGGTCATGGCGAGACCACCGGCGACGCGGCGGGCCCGGTGCGCCGGGTCGGGCGCAGTGCGCATCAGCACCACCGCGATGACCAGCAGCAGCACCGGGACCACGACCGCGGCGCTACCGACCCAGACCCGCACGGCCTGGTCGGCGAGATGCCCGACCGGTCCGGCGGCGGCGAACCAGGTGCCGAGCGCGGTGACCAGGGCGGCGGCGATGAGCCCGAGGGCGATGCCGTCGCGGCGGTGCGCCGGGTCGATGTCCCGGGCGGAGACGGCACCGCGGCCGACGGCTCGAGCCACCGAACCGGCCCCCTTGGCGAGCGTCCGCCAGACCGCGGCGATGGCCCGACCGATCGCCGACATCGTCCTGGCGAAGCCGGACGGCCCGGTCCGCGGCGGTCGGGCGGCCGGGGTGCGGCCGGTGCGGGGAGCGCGGGTGCTGCCGCTGCGGGCGCCGGAGGATCCGGCGGCTGCCGGGCGGCTGCGCGGGGTGCGAGGGGTGGTGGATCCGGACGATCCGGAGGTGCGGGTGCGGCCGTTGCCGGCCCCGGACTTCGGCGCCGAGGCGGTGGAGGCACGCGCGCGCGCGGGAGCGGGGGTCTTTCCGGCCATGCCTGGAACCCTAGTCTCAGCAGTCACAGGCTCCCCGGCTGCCACACCGGGCGGACGCCGGTCGAGGCCGCGGAGCGCCTTCGCATCACCTCCGTCACCGGCGCACCTGTCGCAGCAGGTGCGCCACTCACACATCTGGTGCGGAGGCGGCCCTCACCAGCCCGCACCGCCGCGCAGCCGCACCGCCGGGGCAGGGTGCCGCGGGTGAGCCGTCGAACCGGGACGCCGGAGGGGGACGACCACTACGGTTCGGACGATGGACATCCTCTTCGTCGCCGGCTTCGGTCCCGTCGGTCCGGATCCGGACGAGACGTACCGGTTCTGGTCCGGAGCGTTGGGTCTGGACTTCGAGGAGCTCTCCCCCGACTACCACCACGCCCGCGACCTGGCCGGGGCGAAGGTGTTCGCGTTGTGGCCACTGGCCCAGGCCGCCGAGGCGACGTTCGGCGTGCCCACCTGGCCATCGGACGTGCCCGTTCCGCAGGCGTGGGTCGAGTTCGAGGTGGCGTCCCCGGCGGCGGTGGCGGACGGTGCCGCGGAACTCACAGCGGCGGGGCAGCGCATCCTGTCCGGCCCGCAGACCGAACCCTGGGGTCAGACCACCGCCCGGCTGCTGAGCCCCGAGGGGCTCCTCGTCGGCCTCTCGTACCTACCGAGCTTCCACGACGGCGCGCCGGGCACCTGATCGGCGACGTGCGGGGCGCGGCACGCCACCTTCGCACCGGCTGTATCACGGGCGCACCGGTTCCACAGGTGCGTCACTGACGCACCCGATGCCGACCGCTTCGCGACCGCTCCGACGACTCCGCGACAGCTGCAGTCGTCGCGAAGGCGCAACTCCCGTCGCGAAGCGGCCACACCCGGCCGGCGCCCAGCTTCGCACCGGCTTTCGCACCGGCGCACCTGTCGCCCCAGGTGCACCGATGACACCCTGGTGTGGAGGCCCTACTCCACCGGCAGCCGCGCGTCGACGACCCGCCCGACCACCACCACCGCGGGTGACTGCACCTCGCGGGCCGCCGCGACGGACGCGATGTCGGCCAGCGTGCCGACGGTGAGCCGCTGCGCGGGCGTGCACCCGTTCTCGACGATCGCCACCGGCACGTCCACGGGCGCCCCGGACGACAGCAGCGACCCCGCGATCGCGAGCAGGTGCTTCACGCCCATCAACACGATCAGCGTGTGCCCGTCGCGGGCCGCTACCGCCAGCGCCGGCCAGTCCGCCCGCACCACCCCGTCGGCATCGTGACCGGCCAGCACGGTGACCTGACGGGCCGCGCCGCGGTGGGTGACGGGTATACCGGCGGCGGCCGGCACCGCGAAGGCGCTGGTCACGCCGGGAACGACGGTCACCGGCACCCCGGCGGCCCGACACGCCTCGACCTCTTCACCACCGCGGCCGAAGACGAACGGATCCCCGCCCTTCAGCCGCACGACGTGCCGGCCGGCGGACGCGTGCTCGACGAGCAGGTCGTTGATCGCGTGCTGGGGCACCGGATGCCGGCCGGGCGCCTTCCCGACCTCGAGCACCAGCACGTCCGCGCCGAGCTCGCCGAGCACCTCGCGCGGCCCGAGCCGGTCCACGACGACCACGTCGGCCTCCGCGAGTGCCCGCCGTCCGGCCAGGGTCAGCAGGTCGACGTCACCGGGCCCGCCGCCGACCAGCGTCACCCGCCCCGCTCCCCCGCGGACCCGGCGCAGCGGCAGCCGCCCGGAGTCCAGCGCGACCCCGATGGCGTCGCGCACGGCGACGGCCCGCCGGGGGTCGGCGCCGTCGGCCGACGACACGCTCACCGTGACCGCGTCCCGCCGCAGCACCGCTGGGGAGCGGGTGCCGTTGCGTACCCCCGCTCCGGTCGACGCCCGGACGCAGAACACCCGCGCCGCGTCGGCCTCGGCCTCGACGGCCGCGTCGGTGTCGCTGTCGCCGGTGGCGGCGAACGCGAGCCAC
>JBQGEH010000520.1:0-2502 GCA_052039515.1 Nakamurella sp.
TCGTCGGCGGCACCGACGACGAGGGCGCGTGGGACCTCACCGTCGACACCGCCGTCGCCGAGCGGATCCTCGTCCGCGCCACCGCCCTCGTGCCCGAACTGGCGGGAGCCCGGGTACTCGGACACCGCACCGGTCTACGGCCGGCCCGACCGACCGTCCGGCTGGAGACCGAGCGCCGCGCCGGACGCGCCCCGGTGGTGCACTGCTACGGGCACGGCGGCGCCGGCGTGACGTTGTCCTGGGGTTGCGCCGACGAGGTGGCCGGGCTGGTCGCGGCGCTCTGACCGACCGCTCGACCCGCTCCGACGGGTCAAGGATCGAGCAGACCCCGGTCCCGGGCGAGGGCGGCCGCCTCCGTCCGTCCCGCGGCGCCCAACTTCGCCAGGATGTTGGACACGTGCACCGACACCGTCTTGGTGCTGATGAACAGGCGAGCGGCGATCTCGCCGTTGCTGCGTCCCGCGGCCACCTGCGTGAGCACCTCGCGCTCCCGGGCGGTCAGCCCGGTGTCGGCGCGGGCGGGAGCGCCCGCCGTGCGGTCGATCTCGGCCATCAGCGGGCGGGCGCCGAGCGTCCGTGCGGTCTCCCGGGCATCGGCCAGCAGTGCCCGGGCCGGTGCCACCTGACCGTCCGCCATCAGCACGGCGGCCAGCCGGGTCGCCGAGCGGGCGGCCTCGTGTACCTGACCGAGAGCCGTGAAGCCGTCCACGGCCGCCCGCCAGCGCTGCTCGAGACGGTCCGCGGCCGGTGGGTCGACACCGGTCAGCCAGCGCAACCGGTCGGCCTCGGCGTTCAGTCGCGCCGCCCACGCCCGGGCCTCGACGCCCAGCGTGGCGTCTGCTGCGAGCAGCTCCTCCACCCGGGCCTCCTCCGCGGCGGCCCGGGCGACCAGCCGCCGTCGTTCCTCCGGCGTGACACGTGATGCGGCCGCGGCGAACTGGCCGACGAGCAGTGCGGCGTTGCGGATGCGGGCGGGGAAGTCCGGATCCCGCCACGCGTCGGTCATCACCGCGATGAGCTCGTCGTGCGCCGCTTCGGCGGCGACGTGGTCGCCGCTGTCGCCGTACAGGTCGATCATCGCGGCCGCGCTGTGCACCGCCAGCACGGTGTCCTGGTCCCACCGCAACCGCAACGCCGGGGCCAGGTCGAGCCCGCCGGTATCTCCCCGGCCGGCCGACACCAGCAGAGCGACGGCCTGCAGCGTCGCCCGGCCCAGCGGGGGCACGTCCGGGCCGACCTCGGTGAGCGCGAGGACGTCGTCCCACCGCCCCCGCACGTGGTCGATGACCGCCGCGAACACCCGGCCGTCGAAGCCGTAGGGACCCCACCCCCAGCCACGTTCCTCCGCGCGGCGCAGCCCCGCCCGGAACAGCCGTTCGGCCGCGTCGAGCTCCCCGTCGGCGTACTCCACGAAGGCCAGCTGGTGCAGACCGCGCAACTCGCCCAGCAGGTGGCCCTGCCGGCGGGAAGTGGCCACCAGCTCGTCGAAGCGCCGCCGGATCTGCGTCCGGTCGCCGCCCGCCCGCGCGGCCAGCCGGGCCAGCGTGGTGGCGGCGTCGGTGATGACGTCGGACGCCTGCAGCCGCTCGGCCAGGGTCAGTGCCCGCTCGGCCTGGGCGATGGCCTCGGCGTCACGCCGGACGCCGGCGAGCACCCGCGCCCGCAACGCCTCCACCCGGGCGCGCAACAGTGTCGGGGTGTCGGGGACGGTCGCCATCGCCGCCGCACTCGTGCGCTCGCACGCGTCGTCCCAGCCGGCGTAGTAGGCGGTGTTGCCGGCACCGAGCAGCAGCCGACCACGGCCGACGACGTCGTCCGGGGGCAGCGCGTCGAGGTGCTCCCGCAGGAACCCGGCTGCGGTCCGCAGCAACCCCGACGCGACCAGGGCGTCGCCGGCCGCCACCACGATGTCGATGAGATCGGTCCCCGGCGGTGCGTGATCGGCGACCGTGAGGGCGCGCCGGTAGTGGCGCGAGGCTTCGTCGTGGCCGCCCACCCGGACGGCGTCGTCACCCGCTCGCACGTCGGCGGCGAACGCCTCGGCCGGCTCGTCGGCCGCGTGCGCGTGCATGGCGATCTCGGCCGCCGGCACCGGCGGGTCGGCGTCGCGCAGCGCGTCGAGGTACCGCCGGTGGAGCCTCCGGCGCTCACCGGGCAGCAGGTCGTCGTGGACGGCCTCGGCGAGCAGGGCGTGCCGGAAGCGGTAACCCCCGGACCGGTCGCTGACCAGGACCTTCTGATCCACCGCCGAGCGCAGGGCGCGGTCCAGCTCGCCGTCGGCCAGCCCCGTCACCCGGGACAGCAGCACGTCGGTCGGGTGCGCTCCGGCGCACGCCACCGCCCGCACCACTGCGGTCGCGGCGTCGTCGAGCCGGTCGACGCGCACCAGGAGCAGGTCCGTCAACGTCTCCGGCAGCGCGCCGTCGGTGCCGGCGTCGCGGAGCTCCTCGGCGTAGAAGGCGTTGCCCGCGGCCCGCCGCACCACCGCCCCCACGTCGTCGT
>JBQGEH010000521.1:0-2631 GCA_052039515.1 Nakamurella sp.
ACTACGACGGGGTGTGGGCGTCGGCGAAGGCCAACATGGCGACCTATCTGCTGCTGAAGGAGCGGGCCGCGGCGTTCCGCGCCGACCCCGAGGTGCAGGCGGCGCTGGAGGCGTCCGGGGTGCTGGAGCTGGGCACGCCGACGCTGGCCGAGGGTGAGACCGCCGCGGACCTGCTGGCCGACCCGGCGTCGTTCGCCGACTACGACGCCGGCAAGGCCGCCGAGCGCGGCTTCGGTTTCGTGCACCTGAACCAGCTGGCCGTCGAGCACGCGCTCGGCGCCCGCTGACGGGTTCCGCGGTGGCTGCGCCTCTCGTCGCCGGGATCGACTCCTCCACCCAGTCGGTGAAGATCCTGCTGGTCGACGCGGCCGACGGGACGGTGGTGGACGCGTCGTCCGCGCCGCATCCCGGCGGCACCGAGGCCGACCCGGCCGCGTGGTGGGCGGCGCTGCAGGCGGCCGACACCGGTCTGCTGCGGCGGGCGTCGGCGGTCGGGGTCGCCGGGCAGCAGCACGGCATGGTCTGCCTGGACGACACCGGGGCCGTGGTCCGGCCGGCACTGCTGTGGAACGACCTCCGTTCGGCCGGTGAGATCCAGGGCGTGGTCGACCATCTCGGTGGTCCGCAGGCGTGCGCGGAGGCCATCGGGTCGGTGCCGGCGGCGTCGTTCACCGTCACCAAACTGCGCTGGCTCTCCGGCCACGAACCCGACCACGCCGCCCGCACGGCCACGGTGGCGCTGCCGCACGACTGGCTGACCTGGCAGCTGGCCGGGGCGCCGGCCGGCGGCATCACCACCGACCACGGTGACGCGTCCGGTACCGGCTACTACTCCCCCGCGCAGCGGGCCTGGCGACCCGACATCGCGGCCTGGGCGCTCGGGCACGAGCCGGCCCTGCCGCGGTTGGCCGGGCCCGCCGAGGTCGTCGGAGAGACGTCCTGGGGAGCGGCACTGTCCGCCGGGACCGGCGACAACATGGGCGCCGCATTGGCTCTCGGGCTCGGGCCGGGTGACGTGGCGGTGTCGATCGGCACGTCGGGCACCGCGTTCTGCGTCACCGACACCCCCGCCGCCGACCCCGGCGGCGAGGTCGCCGGCTTCGCCGACGCCACCGGCCGGTACCTGCCGCTGGTCTGCACGGTCAACGCCTCGCGGGTGCTGTCCGTGGTCGCCGGGCTGCTCGGCGTCGACTTCGACGGCCTGACCGCGCTGGCGCTGGCCGGCACGCCCGGCAGCCACGGGCTGACCCTGCTGCCCTACCTGGACGGGGAGCGCACCCCGAACCGGCCGGACGCCACCGGCGTGCTGTCGGGGATCACCTCGGCCACGACCCGGGAGGACCTGGCCCGCGCCGCGGTGGAGGCGCTGCTGTGCTCGCTCGCCGACGCGGTGGACGCCCTCGGCGTGCGTCCGCGGCGGCTGGTGCTAATCGGGGGTGGCGGCCGCAACGCCGCCGTGCAGCAGCTCGCCCCGGGCGTCTTCGGCGCCGACGTCGAGATCCCGGCCCCGGCGGAGTACGTCGCCCTCGGGGCGGCCCGGCAGGCCGCCTGGGCACTGACCGGGACGCTGCCGGACTGGCCGTCGGCCGGTGGCCGCACGGTCACCGGAGACGGCGTCTCCGAGGTGCGGGCGGCCTACGCGAGCCTGCGCGACCGGCTGGCCTGAGCGGGTCGCCGACACACACGCACCCGGGCCGACGTCGTTGTCGGCCCGGTTCGCGGGTGGGGGGGTGCGTGCCCGGCCCGACATCGTCGGCGGGCCGGTTCACGGCACCCGGCGGGCTACTCTGCCAGCCGGGACTCCAGTGCCGCCAGTTCCGTGCGCAGCGCGTCGGGAACGGTGTCACCGAGGAAGTCGAACCACTCCCGGATCAGCGGCAGCTCGGCCTGCCACTCGGCGGTGTCGACCTTGAGTGCCGCCTTGACCTGCGCCGGGGTGAGGTCGAGTCCGTCGACGTCGAGGCCACCCGGGGTGGGTACCTTGCCGATCGCGGTCGGCTCGGCGTCGGCGGTGCCGTCCAGCCGGTCGACGATCCACTTCAGCACCCGGGAGTTCTCGCCGAAGCCCGGCCACAGGAAGCCGCCGTCGGCGTCGCGGCGGAACCAGTTGACGTAGAACACCTTCGGCAGC
The DNA here is from genome assembly GCA_052039515.1 of Nakamurella sp. Lineage (GTDB taxonomy): Bacteria > Actinomycetota > Actinomycetes > Mycobacteriales > Nakamurellaceae > Nakamurella. Next base: position 2,132 of record JBQGEH010000521.1, read on the forward strand.
AGCGAGGCGTCGGTGCGCTCGGCCATGCTCAGCCAGTGCGCCAGGTAGTCGCCGGCGTCGTAGCCGATGAACGGCAGCATCGCCATCGGATCGCGGCGGACGACACCGACCTGACCCGTCGCGGCGGCGGTGGTCTCCGACGACAGGGTGGCGCCGAGGAAGACACCGTGCTGCCAGGAGTAGGCCTCGGCGACCAGCGGCACGGTGGTCTTGCGGCGGCCGCCGAAGATAATCGCCGAGATCGGCACGCCCTGCGGGGAGTCGTACTCGTCGGCCAGGATCGGGCACTGGGTGATCGGGGTGCAGAATCGCGAGTTCGGGTGCGCGGCAGGCTGTCCCGCCGACGCGAGGGGCCGGCCGGCGGCGTCGACGCCGGACGGCGTCCAGTCCCGGCCCTTCCAGTCGGTCAGGTGGTCGGGTGCGTCCTGGGTCATGCCCTCCCACCAGACGCCGCCGTCGTCGGTGGCGGCGACGTTGGTGAACACGGAGTTGCCGGCGGC
>JBQGEH010000522.1:0-2870 GCA_052039515.1 Nakamurella sp.
TGGGGCCCGGTGCTCGGCGCGATCGGCGTGGCCTGGGCGCAGAGCACGCTGTCCGAGCAGTTCCCGGCGTTCTGGACCTACATCCAGGGTCTGCTGTTCATCGTCGTGATCGCCTTCCTGCCGGGTGGTCTCGCCGGGCTCGGGTCGGCGCTGCGGTCGGCGCGCGGCCGCTGGGAGGACCGACGTCGCAACAGCGTGGCACCACCCGCCGCCAACCCGGTGGAGACGGTCAAGCACGACGCGGGGAGCGTGGCCTGATGGCGACCGACTATCTCGAGATCAGCCGGCTGACGGTGTCCTTCGACGGCTTCATCGCCGTCGACAACGTCGATCTCACCGTGCTCAAGGGCGACCTGCGGTTCCTCATCGGGCCCAACGGCGCCGGCAAGACCACCATCATCGACGCCATCTCCGGGCTGGTGCCGTCGACCGGGCACATCGAGTTCGCCGGGAACCAGCTGCAGGGACGCAAGGTCCACCGCATCGCGCGGCTCGGGGTGGGACGGACGTTCCAGACGTCCACCGTCTTCGAGGATCTCACCGTCCTGCAGAACCTGGACATCGCCGCCGGGGCGGGCCGCGGGCCGATGACGTTGCTGCGACGGCGTTCCGCGGTGCCGGTCGAGGTCACCGAGGCGCTGGAGACGATCGGCCTCACGCGGCAGGTCGACACCCTCGCCGGGGTGCTCTCGCACGGCCAGAAGCAGTGGCTGGAAATCGGCATGCTGCTGGTGCAGAACGCCCAGCTGCTGCTGCTCGACGAGCCGGTGGCCGGCATGAGTCATGACGAACGTCAGGCCACCGGTGAGCTGCTCCAACGCATCTCGGCCGAGCGCACGGTCGTCATCGTCGAGCACGACATGGACTTCATGCGCAGCTTCGCCAAGTCCGTCACCGTGCTGGCCGCCGGCAAGGTGCTGTCCGAGGGCTCCGTCGCGCAGGTGCAGGCCGATCCACGCGTGCAGGCCGTGTACCTCGGGACCGCCGCCGCCTCGTCCGAAGTGGAGATCTGATGCTGTCGCTGGTCGATGTGACGGTCGGCTACACCCGCGCCGACGTGCTGCACGGGGTCACCGTCGAGGTGCCCACCGACGGGGTGGCCGCCGTGCTGGGCCACAACGGCGCCGGCAAGTCCACCCTCATCCGGGCGGCCATGGGGCTGCTCAAGGTGCGGTCGGGGAAGGTGCTGCTGGACGGTGAGGACATCACCGGGCTGCGGCCCTACCAGCGGGTGGCGCGCGGGATGGCGTACGTGCCGCAGGGGCAGCAGTCGTTCGGTCAGCTCACCACGATGGAGAACCTGCAGGTCGTCGCGGACGGCCGCAAGCGGGGTCGGGAGCTCATCGACGAGGTGGTGACGATGTTCCCGGTGCTGGCCGAGCTGAGCGGCCGCAAGGCCGGTCTGCTGTCCGGCGGGCAGCGGCAGCAGCTCGCCATCGCCCGGGCGCTGATCACCGAGCCGCGGGTGCTGATCCTGGACGAGCCCACCGAGGGCATCCAGCCGTCCATCGTCGCCGAGATCCAGCAGACCGTCATCGGTCTCGCCGCCCGCGGCGGCCTGTCGGTGCTGCTCGTGGAGCAGCACGTCGGCTTCGCCCTGGACGCCTCCAGCCGGTACTACGTGCTCGCCTCCGGCCGGGTCAGCGCCACCGGTGACGGTGGCCGCGACTCCGCCGGCTCCGTCCGCGAGGCCATGGCCATCTGAACGCGTTCCCCCGCCCCCACCTCGCCGGTTTCGGGGTGATTGTGCCCGCTCAGCGACCACGATCACCCCGAAACCTGGAGGGTGGAACGAATTTCGGCGACGACGGCGGCGAGGTCCTCGCGGATCTGCCATGGCGTGTAGCGCAGGACGGTCCAGCCGTCGCGGACGAGCAGGTTCTGTCGCGTCCGATCGGCGGCGAACACCGCCGGGTCGGTGTGCGCTCTGACGCCGTCGACCTCGATGGCGAGCTTGCGCCGCAGCTCGGCGAAGTCGAGCCAGAACTGGCGTCCACCGGCGATGACGGTGACGCCGGCCCGGATCGTGTCCAAGCCCTCGGCGCGCAGTGCCGCCGCGAGCGTGCGTTCGGGTGGAGAGACCGTCCCGTCGGCGGCGGCCGACAGGGACTCCCGGGCGGCGACCACACCGTAGGCGTGCCACATCCGGCTCACCGCTCTCTCCATCGCCGCCACCGGTACCTGTCGCTGCAGAGCGCGGTCGAACGTGTTCCGTCCGTCGTCGAGGTACGCGTTCTCCAGCGCGGTCAGGGCCCGGGAGGTCACCAGCACACCGCGGACCTCGATCACGTCGATCGGGTCGAGGTCACGCCGCCGGAGCCGCACGTGAGGGTGGGACCTGCTGCGTGCCGACCGGGCGACCGTCACCGAGACCGGCCCGCTCGGCTCGCTGCGCAACTCGTGCCACCAGGCGGCCCAACATCCGTGCAGCACCGCGGACGAGCCCAGCCACAGCCGCGCCGCGTGCACCCACATCAGGTCGGAGACCGGGCTGGCCACGTGCCGGTACACCCCGGGTAGCACTGGCTTCCACTCACCGCTGGTCAACCGCCGGGACACCGCCGACCCGCTGAGCCCCACCCCGAGCGCCTGGCGCCGGGTGATGAGGCCCTCCTGAGTGGCGATGAGCCGTAGATCCCGCACCGGCCGAGGTTGACAGGTTTGTTCGGTCAGGCACCGGAGTCATCCACACCCGCAGGTTTCGGGGTGATTGTGCCCGCTGAGCGACCACGATCACCCCGAAACCGGGGAGGAGGGGGGCGTCTAGGCGGTCTTGGCTTTGCGGGTGCGGGGGGCGGGCTTGGCGGCAGCGTCGGAGTCGGCCTTCGTGGCGGCCGGCTTCTTGGCGGGGGCGCGGCGCTTGGGGGCGG
>JBQGEH010000523.1:0-2650 GCA_052039515.1 Nakamurella sp.
CACGCTGATGGTGCCGTCGTGCACAACGACGAGGACGGCGCCACCGTCAACCGAGGCGTCGTAGACCCCGTCGTACTCGTGTCCCGATCCAACGGGTTCCGACCCGCCCGACGCGGAGGCGTCCACTGCCGTGACCGCGGCACCCGGCGAGACGAGGGACGGTGGAACGGTTCCGGTGCCGGCCCACGCCGTCGAACTCGGCATGCCGACGGCGACATCGGGACGGGTCCCGGCACAACCGGTGAGAACCGTTGCCGTCAGGACGATGCCGACAGCCGGGCGGAGACGACGCATGGTCACTCGCTCTCGTAGACCAGGGTCATGGTGGTCCCGGTGATGGTCAGCGTGTCACCGTCGATCCGGTAGGCCGGTGGGTCGCCGGCGAACGGCGCCGTCATCACGTCGTCCACGTCCTCCAGCGGACTGCCGCACCCCTTCGCCGTCGACATCAGGTCGTTGACCCGGATGCGACCGTCGGCGATGTACGCCGAGCCGCCGGCGCCGTTGCAGCCACCGGTCATCCACAGGCGGTTGTCGCTGTACCGCAGGACCGCACGGACCCCGCCGGGGGTGGGCTCGGCCGGAGCCCCGGTGCGCTGCCAGGTCTGCAGCACCCAGTCCCGGTCGGCGAAGGCGGTGTCGGCGGGTACGGCGATGCGGCTGAGGGTGACGCCGTTCTGCTCGTCCCGCGACGACAACGACACCTCGTCGCCGTCGCGGCGCTCGATCACCGGCCCCCCGGCGAGCAGCCCCACCACCCGCTCGTCGAACAGTCGCAGGGACGGGTCACAGTTGCCGTCGGGGCTCGCGACGGTGTCGAGGCCGTCGACCTGCAGGTGGCCCGCGGCCAGCGACGCGTTCCCGGTGACCGTGAGGCACCGGCCCTGGGCGGTGATGCGACCGTCGGCGAAGGTCACGACGAGGGTGGGCGGGGGCGGCGGTGCTGCGGGCTCCGCCGTCGCCTCGGCGGACGACGCGACGGACGCCGGGGACCAGTCGTCGGGCGTCGTCCAGTACAGCAGCGCGAACGATCCTTCCAGGCCGGGGTCGCTGAAGACGGAGGGGTCGTCGGGGTCGGGCGCCAGCGTCCGCCGCACGGTCACCGCGCTGTCGTCGGCACCCGTCACCGTCGCACGGTCGTCTCCGGTCAGCTCCCACCGCATCGGCCCGCCGATCAGCGCGGACAGGCGGTCCTCGTTGGCGTTGAGGTCGTCGGCGCAGGAATGCTCCCGGGAGCCGACGGTGACCGGACCGCCGGTCACGGTCACAAGACCTCCGGTGGTTGCCGCGGCGGTGTCGGCACTGAGCGGGGCGGTGAACATCCGGCATCCCGAGGTCGCCGCGATCCCGGCGGCGGTGACCTCCAGCCGTGGTGTGAAGTGCTCCGCGATCGCGTATCCGTCGCCGGCTTCCACGGTCCAGGCGCCGACGATCGGGAGCGGCGGCGGGGCGGCCTCCGACGGGGAGGTCGCCGACGGTGAGGTCGCCGCCGGGGAGGTCACCGACGCGGACACCGCCGGTGCGTCGCCCGGACGCGCCGTACCGGCACAACCCGACATCGTCAGACCCAGGACGGTCAGCACCGCCACCGCTCGTCGCGTCATCGCGTCTCCTCCGCTCCCGGACTCGACGGAGCGACGGCGTCGTCCGGTTGCACGGACAGTGCATCCGCGTCCGCGGCACCGTGGAGACCGCTGCCCGGTCGTCGCCCGTCGAGCAACGACTCACGGGCCCGGGCCGGTGCGTCCTGCTCGGCGCAGACGATGTCGGGACGGACCCCGGTCCCCTCCCAGTTGGAACCGGTGCGGGGGTCGCGGTAGAACGCGTCGGCCAGGTGTCCACGCACGTGCGGGGTGAGCACCAGCGGCGTGATGTGGTCCGCGGCGCCCCGGGTGACCGCACCGACGACGGTCGCCCGGCCGGTGCTCTGCAGGAAGTACGCCAGCCCCTCCGCGGAGGAGAACGTGCCGGCGCCGACGAGGACGGCCACCGGCAGCCCCGCGGCCGCACTGACGGCGGGAGCCCCGGTGGTCCACCACTGCCGTACCCGGTCACGACGGACCACGTCGGCGAAGTGAACCGGTTCCGGGGCGAGCAGCCAGTCCAGCACCAGGCCCACCGTCGCCGGGTCACCACCGCCGTTGGCGCGCAGGTCGATCACCAGGCCGCGGCTGTGCGCGAGGAGCGCGAACGCCGCGTCGAGGAACGGCCGGGCGAAGTGGGCCGCGGGGAGTTCGTCGAGCACCAGGGTGCCGATGCCGTCGCGATCACGACGTACGGCGGACACCCCGCCACCGGTGGTCCGGACCGCGTCTTCGTCCGGCGGTGGCCAGCCGGGCGGATCGGTGTCGACCGGGAGCCCGCCGTCCGCGTGATGGAAGAGGTCCAGGTGGCGGCAGAACCGACGCGCCACCGCCTCCACCCCGGCGACGCCGGCTGCGGTGACGGTGGAGCGGTCGTGACCGAACGCCGCACGGAGGGCGGCGACCATCCGGTCGCCCCGGTCCGGATCGGGGAACACCCGGTGCGTCCACCGGCCCAGGGCGTCGACGAGACCCGCGAGCGTGTCACCGCTCCCCGGCGGAGGGCGGCCGTCGGCGGACATGCCCGCACCCTAGTGCCGCCGATCCGGGCGGCACCAGGGTGCGGC
>JBQGEH010000524.1:0-3271 GCA_052039515.1 Nakamurella sp.
TGACCCGGCCGTCGCTCCGCGCGCTGCCCGCGTTGCTGCGGACGGTCGGCCCACGGACCCTGCGCCCGGTGCCGCCACCGCCGGAGGAGGCGCCGCCCCGCTGGCGCCGCGCCGTCGACGGCTGGCGTCCGGTGCGTCGGCACTCCAAGGAGCGCGACGCCGACTCGATCCACCGGCACTACGACATCTCCAACACCTTCTACGAGCACGTGCTGGGGCCGTCGATGGCCTACACCTGCGCCGTCTACGACACCCCGGCGACCACGCTCACCGATGCGCAGGCGGCGAAGTTCGAGCTGGTCGCGGACAAGCTGGGGCTGAGCGCTGGCCAGCGGCTGCTCGACGTCGGATGCGGCTGGGGCGCTATGGTCCGCCACGCCGCCCGCCGCGGGGTGCGCGCGCTGGGCGTCACGCTGTCCGCCGAACAGGCCGCCTGGGCGCAGCGTGCGATCCGCGAGGAGGGCCTGCAGGACCTGGCCGAGGTCCGGTTCTGCGACTACCGGGACGTGCCCGAGACCGGTTTCGACGCGGTCAGCTCGATCGGGCTGACCGAGCACATCGGGGTGGCGCGGTACCCGTCCTACTTCCGCTCGCTGTGGGAGCGGCTGCGTCCGGGCGGGCGGCTGCTCAACCACTGCATCACCCGGCCGGAGAACACCTCGACGTTCCGCACCGAGGCGTTCATCGACCGCTACGTCTTCCCCGACGGTGAACTGACCGGATCCGGACGGATCATCAGTGCCGCCCAGGACGTCGGCTTCGAGGTCCGGGGCAGCGAGAACCTGCGCGAGCACTACGGTCTCACGCTGCGCGACTGGTGCGCGAACCTGGAACGCGACTGGGACGCCTGCGTCGCCGAGGTCGGCGAGGGCACCGCCCGGGCGTGGGGGCTGTACATGGCCGCCTCCCGGCTGGGCTTCGAGCGCAACGCCATCCAGCTGCACCAGGTGCTGGCGGTGCGGCCGTATCCCGACGGTTCCGCGGGGGTGCCGCTGCGGCCCTGGTGGTGACCGGCTGTGCCAGAGTGGTCGGCGCCATGACCGAGAACACCGCCGCCCCCACGTCCCCGGCCGCCACCGCCACCGCCGACGCCGAGCGCATCGTCGCCACGCTGGCCGCCGAGCTCGGCGTCGCCCCCTGGCAGGTCCGGGCCGCGATCGACCTGCTCGACGGCGGCGCCACCGTCCCGTTCGTCGCGCGGTACCGCAAGGAGGTCACCGGCACCCTGGACGACACCCAGCTGCGCACCCTCGTGGAGCGGCTTGGCTACCTGCGCGAGCTCGCCGACCGGCGGCGCGACATCCTCGAGTCGCTGACCACCCAGGGTGTGCTCACCGATGCACTGGCCGCCGCGGTCGCCGCCGCCGACACCAAGGCCCGGCTGGAGGACATCTACCTGCCGTACCGGCCGCGGCGCCGCACCCGGGCGCAGATCGCCCGCGAGGCGGGACTCGCACCGCTGGCGCAGGCGCTGCGCGCCCACCCGGAACGCGAACCCGAGGCGCAGGCCGCCCCGTTCGTCGACGTCGACCGGGGCGTCGCCGACGTCGCCGCCGCCCTGTCCGGCGCGCGCTTCATCCTCATCGAGACGTTCGGCGAGGACGCCGATCTCGTCGGGGAGCTGCGTGAGCTGGGGTGGCGTCGCGGCCGCCTGGTCAGCGCGGCCACACCCGCCGCGGCCACGTCGACGGACGCCGCCGCCGCCCGCTTCCAGGACTACTTCGCCTTCGCCGAATCGCTGTCGAAGGTCCCGTCACACCGGGCCCTGGCGGTGTTCCGCGGCGAGAAGGAGGAGGTGCTGTCGGGGACCGTCGAGCTCGACGGGCCCGCCACCGACCCCACCGACACGACACCGGGAGAGTCCGAGACCCGCATCGCCGCCCGTTTCGGCATCGCCGACCGCGGCCGACCCGGTGACCGCTGGCTGCGCGACACCGTGCGGCTGGCCTGGCGCACCCGCCTGCTGCCGTCGCTCGCCGGCGACCTCCGGCAGCGGCTGCGGCAGCAGGCCGAGCAGACCGCGGTCACCGTCTTCGCCGACAACCTGCGCGACCTGCTGCTGGCCGCGCCCGCCGGCGACCGCGTGACGATGGGCGTGGACCCGGGGTTGCGCACCGGCACCAAGGTCGCCGTGGTGGACGGCACCGGCAAGGTGCTCGCGACCGACACGGTGTACCCGCACGCACCCCACCACCGGAAGGCCGAGACGCTGGCCACCCTCGGCGCGCTGGTGACCCGGTTCGGCGTGCGGCTGGTGGCCATCGGCAACGGCACCGCCTCCCGCGAGACCGACCGGCTGGCGGGCGAACTCAAGGCCGCCCACCCGGGTCTGATCTCCGTCGTGGTCAGCGAGGCCGGCGCGTCGGTGTACTCCGCGTCGGCCTACGCCGCCGCCGAACTGCCCGGGCTGGACGTCTCGCTCCGCGGGGCGGTGTCGATCGCCCGGCGGCTGCAGGACCCGCTGGCCGAGCTGGTCAAGATCGACCCGCGGTCCATCGGCGTCGGGCAGTACCAGCACGACATCGCCGACGGGCTCCTCGCCCGGTCGCTGGACCACGTCGTCGAGGACTGCGTGAACGGCGTCGGGGTGGACGTCAACACCGCGTCGGTACCGCTGCTCGCGCGGGTGTCGGGCATCACCACCACGCTCGCGGAGAACATCGTCACGCACCGGGACACCCACGGCCGCTTCGGTTCCCGCCGGGCGCTGAAGAACGTGCCGCGGCTCGGGCCCAAGGCGTACGAGCAGTGCGCCGGCTTCCTGCGCATCCCGGGCGGCGAGGATCCGCTGGACGCCTCCGCCGTGCACCCCGAGGCCTACCCGGTGGTCCGCCGCATCCTGGCCGAGACCGGCGGCGCGCTGGGCGATGTCATCGGCAACACCGCGCTGCTGCACCGGCTGCGGCCCGAACGGTTCGTCGACGACACCTTCGGCGTCCCCACCGTCACCGACATCATCGCCGAGCTCGAGAAGCCGGGCCGGGACCCGCGTCCCGCGTTCGCCACGGCGTCGTTCGCCGAGGGGGTGGAGAAGATCGGCGACCTGCGGCCCGGCATGGTGCTGGAGGGCGTGGTCACCAACGTCGCCGCGTTCGGTGCCTTCGTCGACGTCGGGGTCCACCAGGACGGGCTGGTGCACGTCTCCGCGATGGCCGACACCTTCGTGACGGACCCGCGCACCGTGGTCCGCTCCGGGCAGGTGGTGCGGGTCAAGGTGATGGAGGTCGACCCGGAACGCAAGCGCATCGGGCTGTCGCTGCGGCTCACCGAC
>JBQGEH010000525.1:0-4634 GCA_052039515.1 Nakamurella sp.
GCCCCCGACCTCGCGCTGACCCAGCTGCTGGTCGAGACGGTCACGCTGGTCGCGGCCGTGCTGCTGCTGCGGCGGCTGCCCGACACCGCGCTGCACCAGAGCCGGCGGGGCAACGGCGTGCGGCTCGTGCTCGCCGTCGCCGTCGGGGCGCTGATGACCGCGTTCGCGTTGATCCTCCCGGGCGTGCGCACCCAGGCCCCCGTGTCGGACCTGATGGCCGGCCCCGCCCAGGACTTCGGCGGCGGCACCAACCTGGTCAACGTCGTCCTCGTCGACATCCGCGGCTGGGACACCTTCGGCGAGCTGCTGGTGCTGGTCGCCGCGGCCACCGGCGTCGCCTCGCTGGTGTTCGTCTCCCGCCGCACCGGGCGGGTCCCCCGCGCCCCGCGCCTGACCGGGAAGAGCGGCGTGGACCGGCCGTCGCCGTGGCTGGCCAGCAACTGGAGCCAGCGGCCGTCGCTGCTGCTCGAGGTGATCGGGCGGCTGCTGTTCCACACCCTCATCGTGTTCTCGGTGTACCTGCTGTTCGCCGGCCACGACGCCCCCGGCGGCGGCTTCGCCGGTGGCCTGGTCGTGGGACTCGCGCTGACGCTGCGCTACATCGCCGGCGGCGCCTACGAGCTCGGCGAGGCCGCGCCCTGGGACGTCGGCCGGGTGCTCGGCCTGGGTGTCCTGGTCTCGGTGGTGACCGCGGTGTCCGGTGTCCTCGGCGGCGGAGCCGCACTGCAGAGCGCCATCTGGACCGCGACCGTGCCGGTGCTCGGCGACCTGAAGATCGTCACCTCGACGTTCTTCGACATCGGCGTCTACCTGGTGGTGATCGGCCTGGTGCTGGACCTGCTGCGGTCGCTCGGCGCGGGCCTGGACCAGCAACCCACCGTCGACCGCACCGGGTCGGCCATCCTCTCGAGCGGAGCCCGGCGATGAACGTCCTGACGTCCGACGTGGTGGTCGCGCTGACCATCGGTGTGCTGTTCGCCTGCGGCCTGTACCTGATGATGTCGCGCAACCTGATCCGGGTGCTGCTCGGCTTCCTGCTGCTCGGCCACGGCACCAACCTGCTGCTGCTGTCCAGCGGCCGGTCCGGCTCCGCGCCCATCGTCGGCGAGCCCGGCGGGGACAGCGCCGACCCGCTGCCGCAGGCGTTCATCCTCACCTCGATCGTCATCAGCCTCGCGGTCGCGACGTTCCTGATGGCCATGGCCTACCGCAACTACCAGCTGACCACCGCCGCCGACATCGCCGAGGACCCCGAGGACGTCCAGGCGCTGCGCAGCGGGGCGGAGGCCGACTGATGACCGCCCTGCTCCCCATCTCGGTCATGCTGCCGATGTTCGGCGCCGCCCTGGCCCTGATGTTCGGCCGGCAGCCGTCCGCGCAGCGGGTCATCGGCGTCGGTGCCCTCACCGCCCAGCTCGTCGCCGAGATCGTCATGCTGCTGCAGATCGACGGCGACGGACCGCTGGTGATGCACATCGGCGGCTGGGGATCCCCGATCGGCATCACGCTGGTCGCCGACCGCCTCGCCGCGTCCATGCTGGTGGTGTCGACGCTGGTCACGCTGGCCGTCATGGTCTACGCGATCGCCGCCGGTCAGTCCGACCGGGACGCCACCGAGACCCCGGTCAGCATCTTCTTCCCGGCGGTCCTGCTGCTGGCCACCGGCGTCTCCAACGCCTTCCTGGCCGGCGACCTGTTCAACCTGTTCGTCTCGTTCGAGATCCTGCTGACCGCGAGCTACGTGCTGCTGACGCTGGGCGGGACGAAGGAGCGGCTGCAGGCCGGCGGCCCGTACATCGTGGTGTCGCTGCTGTCGTCGATCATCTTCCTGAGCGGCATCGCGCTGGTCTACACGGTGACCGGCACGGTGAACCTGGCCGATCTCGCGGTCAAGCTCGGCGGGGTGCCGGACGGCATCGTGCTCGCGCTGCAGGCGATGCTGCTCGTCGCGTTCGGCGTCAAGGCCGCCATCTGGCCGATGTCGAGCTGGCTGCCCGACTCCTATCCGAACGCCCCCGCCCCGGTCACCGCGGTGTTCGCCGGCCTGCTCACCAAGGTCGGCATCTACGCGATCCTGCGGGTGCAGACGCTGCTGTTCCCCGGCGAGGGCCTGCAGCCGGTGCTGCTGACCATCGCGGTGGTGACCATGCTGGTCGGCATCCTGGGTGCGTTGGCCCAACCGGGCATCAAGCGGCTGCTGTCGTTCACGCTGGTCTCGCACATCGGCTACCTGCTGTACGGCGTCGGCCTGGCCTCCACCGCCGGGGTCAGCGCGTCGGTGTTCTACGTCGCCCACCACATCCTCGTGCAGACCGCGCTGTTCCTGGCCGCGGGACTCATCGAGCGGGTGGCCGGGACGACGATGCTGGCCCGGCTCGGCGGCCTGGCCGCGGTGTCGCCGCTGCTCGCGGTGCTGTTCTTCCTGCCCGCCATGAACCTGGCCGGGGTGCCGCCGTTCTCCGGCTTCCTCGGCAAGGTCGGCCTGTTCGAGGCCGGCGTGGAGAACGGCTCGACGCTCGCGCTGGTCGGGGTGGCCGGCGGCGTGCTCACCAGCCTGCTCACGCTGTACACGATCGTGCGGGTGTGGGGGCAGGCGTTCTGGCGGGAGGCGGCCGACGCCCCCGACCGGGTCGCCGCCGGAGCCGGCCGGTCGGCGGGCCGGTCCCGTCGGGCCGCCGGGGAGTCGGGGCGGCGGCAGGCCGCGGCCCGGTCGCTGCCCGCCGGCATGCTCGGCGCCACCGCCGCCACCGTCACCATCGGCCTGCTGCTCACCGTCTTCGCCGGGCCGCTGTTCGGGCTGGCCGAGCGGGCCGGTGACGATCTCATGCACCCCGACCGCTACATCACCGCGGTGCTGAGCAACACCGACGTCGGCGTGGACCCGCTGGCCGGGCAGGGCAACCCGTGACCGCCCGCGCGCTGTCGGCCGTGCGGTCGCGGCTGTTCGCGCTGGTCTGGTTGCTGCTGGTGTGGCTGGCGCTGTGGGGGGCGGTCAGCCCGGCCCTGCTGCTCGTCGGCGTCGGCGTCGCGCTGCTGACCCTGCTGGTGTTCCCGCTGCCCCGGGTCGAGCTCGTCGTCGGGCTGCACCCGCTGCGGCTGCTCGCCCTCATCGGCCGCTTCCTGGTCGACGTGGCCGTGGGCAGCGCCCAGGTGGCCTGGCTGTCCATCCGCCCCGGGAAGCCCCGCAGCACCGTCACCGAAGTGCAGCTGACCACCCGCTCGGACCTGGTGCAGACGGTCACCGCGGTCATGGTGTCGCTGGTCCCGGGCAGCATCATCGTGCACGCCGATCCGGACGAACGGACGCTGACCATCCACGTGCTCGACACCCGCACCCACGACGCCGAAGCGGTCCGCCGCATCGTGCTCGACCAGGAACGCCGCGTGCTGCGGGCCATCGAACCGCGGGACGCGCTGATGGTGCCGACCCGGAGGAAGGGACGACGATGACCGCAGTCGCCATCGCCGCCGCCGTGCTGTTCGGACTCGGTGCCCTCGGCGCCGGGTACCGCCTGCTCCGCGGTCCCAGCGCCCTGGACCGGGCGATCGCCCTGGACGTGCTGCTCACCATCGTCGTCGGAGTGACCGTGCTGCTCGCCGCGGTGAACCGCTCGGCCACCACGCTGGTGATCGGCGTGGTCGTCGCGGTGCTGGGCTTCCTCGGTTCCGCCGCCGTCGCCAAACTGCTGCCCTCGGACCGCCTGTGAACGCCCTCGACGTGATCGCCGCCGTGCTGCTGCTGCTGGGCGCGGCGATGTCGCTGTTCGCCGGGATCGCCATCGTGCGCTTCCCGGATCTGATGAGCCGGGCCCATGCCGCGGCGAAACCGCAGGTCCTGGGCACGCTGCTGCTGATGACCGGGGCCGGCTTCGCCATCCGCACCCCGGCGGTCATCGGTCTGCTGCTGCTGATCGCGGTGCTGCAGCTGGCCACCGCGCCGATCGCGGCGCACCTGGTGGTGCGGGCCGGGTACCGGCGTGACGCGGCTGCCCAGCGTCCCGAACTCGCCCACGACGGGAACCCGACCACCGGGGAATGACCGGTCACCTCACATCGGTGCTGAGGTTAGCCAACCCTCAGTTACGATGCGGATGACCGTCGGCACCTGCCGACCCGGAGACTCCGGAGGCGAGCGTGGCGACCGTTCTCGAGCGCGGCCCGGTTGTCCTCCCGGCGGAGTCGGCGCCCGCACCGCGGAGCACCCGCCGCCGCGTCGTGGGCGTCACCGTCCTGCTGCTGGCCATCGCCGTGGCCTGCGCCGCCAGCCTGCTGCTCGGCGCGCGCAGCCTGTCCCCGTCGGTGGTGTGGGCCGCGCTGGTCGACCCGGTCACCGGCAACGCCGACCACGACGTCGTGCGCAACCTCCGGGTGCCGCGGACGCTGATCGGTCTGGTCGGCGGCGTCGCGCTCGGTCTCGCCGGGGCGTTGATGCAGGGCGTCACCCGCAACCCCATCGCCGACCCCGGCCTGCTCGGCGTCAACTCCGGAGCGTCGCTGTTCGTCGTCGCGGCGATCAGCGTGCTCGGCGTCAGCACCGTCGAGGGCTACCTGTGGTTCGCCTTCGCCGGTGCCGCCGTCGCCGCGGTCCTCGTCTACGGGGTGAGCTCGCTGGGCTGGGACGGCGTCACCCCGGT
>JBQGEH010000526.1:0-1576 GCA_052039515.1 Nakamurella sp.
GTCCGTCTCCGTCATGGTGCCCCCTCGTCGTCCGAACCGTCCGCCGGCGCGGACCGACCGGCGATTCTGCGGGACGGACGGGGCCTTGCCGCAAGCCCCCCGGGCGGCGTTACGGTAGGGGTGGCGGCCGACAGCCGGGAAGCGGCGCCCGCCCGTCTGGGAGACTGGGACCCGTGTCCCGTGCCGCGAACCCCGCCCCGACCCGCCTCCGCCCCGGAACGGTCTGACACGTGGGCTTCCTGCTCGGCCTGGGTGGCCTCGTCCTCGTCGTCCACGGCTACCTGTACTGGCGGTTGGTCGCAGCCACCGGCCGGTCCCGGCGCTGGCGGATCGTCGGTGCGCTGGTGCTGGCGCTGCTCTTCGCCGTCCTGTTCACCGCGTTGGCGACCCAGCGGTCCGGGCCGCTGCAGCAGTGGACACCGCTGCACGTCACCGGCAACGTCTGGCTCGCCGGGGTGCTCTACCTGACGCTGGCGCTGCTGGTCGGGGAACTGGTCCGGCTGGTGCTGTGGGGGGTGCGCAGGGCGGGTGGCCGTCCGGCCGACCCGTCCCGGCGGCTGCTGCTCGGCCGGGCGATCGCGGTGGGTGCCGGTCTGGTGGCCGCCGGCACCGTGGGGTACGGACTCACCCAGGCCTACGGCCGGATCACCGTGGTGCGCCGCACCATCGCGCTGCCCGACCTGCCGCCGGAGTTCGAGGGCTACCGGATCGCCCTGGCCACCGACCTGCACCTGGGCGCGCTGTCGGGTCGTCCCCGCACACAGGAGGTGGTCGATCTGGTCAACGCCGAGGGGGTCGACGTCGTCGCGCTCGTCGGTGACCTCTCCGACGGGCTACCCAGTACCCTCGCCGACGCCACCGCGCCGCTCACTTCGCTGCAGGCACCCGACGGGATCCTGTTCACCACCGGCAACCACGAGTACTACTCCGACGCCGCGGCCTGGCGGGCCGCGCTGCCCGAGCTGCGGGTCGAGGTGCTGCACAACGCTTCCCATCCGGTGAGCCGGAGTGGACGGCGACTGCTGTTCGCCGGCGTCAACGACTACACCGGCGAGGAGTTCGGCGATCCCGCCGATCTCGCGGCCGCGCTGGCCGACCGGCGCGACGACGACACCGTGGTGCTGCTGGCGCACCAACCGCGGCAGGCGCAGATGGCGGCGTCGATGGGGGTGCACCTGCAGCTGTCCGGGCACACCCACGGCGGTCAGGTGTGGCCGTTCCACTACGCGGTGCTCGCCCAGCAGAAGACGCTCGCCGGGCTCAGCCGGGTCGGTGACACCCAGGTGTTCACCAGCCGTGGCGCCGGGTTCTGGGGACCGCCGGTGCGGGTGGGCGCACCGCCCGACGTCAGCGTCATCACCCTGACCCGCGGCTGAGCGGGACGCGAGAGCCGCTGCGCTGCCGAGGTTCCCACGATCGGTGGAGCACCGGTTCCACCGGCGGGTGGGCCGGTCGGGGGACCCCGGGAGGCCGGGGCGGACGGTGAGACTGGACGGGCGCCGGGGCCAGCCCGGCTCCCGGACCGGACCGGTCCGGCCGCCCACCGACAGGGGATCGTCCATGCGTACCGCCCTCA
>JBQGEH010000527.1:0-4663 GCA_052039515.1 Nakamurella sp.
CGCCTCCTCCGCGGTGTCCAGCGTCTCGTCGGCCGCGTCGTCGACCATGTCGTCGATGACCTCCTCGTCGCCGTCGTCGAGCTCGTCGTCCTCCTCCAGAAGCTCGCCGTCGTCCTCGTCTTCGTCGATGGAGTCCATGGATTCCTCCTCGATGGAGTCGATGTCGTCCGGTAGCGGCGCCGCCGGTGCCTCCGGCCTGGTCGGCAGCGGCTGTGCCGCCTACGCCGAGGCCGTCCCCACCGGCGCCGGTTCGGTCGAGGGCATGGCCGCCGACCCGGTCGCCACCGCCGCCTCGAACAACCCGCTGCTCACCACCCTCGTCAAGGCCGTCTCCGGCCAGGTCAACCCGCAGGTGAACCTGGTCAGCACCCTCAACGGCGGTGAGTTCACCGTCTTCGCCCCGGTCGACGACGCCTTCGCCAAGGTCCCCGCGGACACCATGACCACGCTGACCACCGACGCCGACCTGCTGACCAAGATCCTGACCTACCACGTCGTCGAGGGCCAGATCGCTCCCGACGCCATCGTCGGCACCCACACCACCGTCGAGGGCCAGGACCTGACCGTCGAGGGCTCGGGCGACAACCTGACCGTCAACGGCAACGCCGCGGTCATCTGCGGTGGCGTCAAGACCGCCAACGCGACCGTCTACCTGATCGACACCGTCCTCACCCCGCCGGCGTCCTGATCCACCGCTGCGGTTCCGGCAACGTCGTGGCCGCAGCACATCCCGGGAGCTGACGAGCACCCGCCGGCTCCACCCCGCACCGTCCCGGAGGGCCGGACCGCATCCCGCGGTCCGGCCCTCCGTCGTGTCCGACACCGTGTCCGCCACCGTGTCCGCCGTCGTTCCGCGGACGGGACACCGTGCGGGCGATAGCCTCTGCGCGGGTGAGCCATCCGGAACCGACGCCCGCTCCGAATGCCTGACCGACCGAGCTTCGAACAGAGGAGCCAGCTGTGCCCCGTACCACCGCGTCCCGCCCCACCGTCGCCGTGGTCGGCAGCGGGGTGTCCGGCCTCACCGCCGCCTACCTGCTGCAGCGGACGTCGGACGTCACGCTGTTCGAGGCCGACGCCCGCCTCGGCGGACACGCCCACACCCACGAGCTCGTCGACGCGGCCGGACGGTCGCAGGCGGTGGACACCGGCTTCATCGTCCACAACCGCCGCACCTACCCGCAGCTGCTGCGGCTGTTCGCCGAACTGGACGTCCCGACCCAGGAGTCGGAGATGTCGATGAGCGTCTCCTGCGGCGGTTGCGGCCTGGAGTACGCCGGGGCCCGTGGCCCGGCCGGACTGTTCGCGCAGCGGTCGTCGCTGACCAACCCGCGCTACCTGAAGATGCTGCTGGAGGTCACCCGCTTCCACCGGCACGCCCGGCGGGTGCTGGCCACGCCGCCCACCGAGGTGCAGACCCTGCGCGACTTCCTCACCGAGGGCCGCTACTCCCCCTACTTCGTCGCGCACTTCATCCTGCCGGTGGTGTCGTGCGTGTGGTCGTGCGGCGCCGAGGTGGCCGGCGACTACCCGGCCCGCTACCTGTTCACCTTCCTGGACCACCACGGGCTGCTCAGCGTGACCGGGTCGCCGACCTGGCGCACCGTGACCGGCGGCTCACGGACCTACGTCGAACGCGCGGTGAAGTCGCTGTCCCGGGTGGCGACGGCCGTCCCCGTCCGCGAGATCCGCCGCGGCGCCGACGGTGTCACCCTGCGGACCGATGACGACGCGGCCCTGGACTTCGATCGCGTCGTGGTGGCCACCCACCCGGCCGAGGCCCTGCGGCTGCTGTCCGACGCCAACGCGGACGAGACCCGGGTGCTGGGCGCGTTCACCTACTCGCAGGCGACCACCCTGCTGCACTCGGACACCTCGCTGCTGCCCGCCGCCCCCCGGGCGGCCGCGTCCTGGAACTACCGGATGGCCTCCTGCGCGGTCACCGACGACCCGGTCCGCGTCACCTACGACATGAACCGCCTGCAGCGCCTGGACTCCGCCACGCGGTACCTGGTCACCCTCAACGCCGAGACGGCGGTCGACCCGGCCACGGTGATCGACCGGATGCACTACGAGCATCCCGTCTACACGCCGGAATCGGTCGCGGCGCAGGCCGACCTGCCGTCGTTGACCTCGTCGACCACCGCCTTCGCCGGCGCCTACCACGGCTGGGGTTTCCACGAGGACGGCTGCGCGTCCGGCGTCCGGGCCGCCGAGGCGTTCGGCGTCCGTTGGTGACCCGGGCCGCGTCGGTCCGGTCACCGGCACTGGACCGAGAGGTACTGTCCCGCTACGACTGTCGGATCACGCACGTCCGCCGGACGCCGCTGCGGCACCGCTTCGCCTACCGCAGCCCGCTCTGGCTCGTCGACGTCGACCGGGTGCCCGCACTCCCCCGCGGATGGCGGACGGTGAACCGCGTCGACGTCACCGACCACTGGACGCCCGGAACCCCGTCGCTGCGCGCCGGTCTCGACGCCTTCCTCGCCGGTCACGGCGTGTCCCGCCCGCCCCGGGCGCTGCTGCTCACCGGCGCCCGGTCGTTCGGGTACTGCTTCAACCCGCTGTCGGTGTGGTGGTGCCTGGACGCCGACGGCCATCCGACGCACGTGGTGGCCGAGGTGCACAACACCTACCGCGGACGGCACGCCTACCTGCTGGAACCCGACGCCACCGGGCGCGACACCGTCGACAAGTCCTTCTACGTCTCGCCGTTCTTCGCCGCCACCGAGGGCCGCTACCGGATGCAGGTGCCGATGCCGGACGACGAGCTGCTGCTGGCGGTCTCGCTGGAGGTCGGCGGCCGGGTGCCGTTCACCGCGACCGTGCAGGGCGTCCGCCGCCCGTCCGGCCGCTGGGGCCTGCTGCGCCGGCCGTTCGCGCAGCTGCGGGTGGCCGCGCTGATCCGGTTCGAGGGCATCCGGCTGTGGCGCCGCGGGTTGCCCGTCCAGCCCCGGACCGGGACCGCCGACACCGAACGGGCCACCGCCGGCAACCTGGGAGCTCCCGGTGGCGCGTGAGCCGATGACGGGCCGCCGGGTGTGGATCACCGGCGCCTCGTCCGGCATCGGCGCGGCGCTGGCCCGCGAACTCGCCGACCGCGGTGCCCGGGTCGCGATCTCGGCGCGCCGGGCCGACGAGCTGAAACGGGTGGCCGAGGGCCGGATGACCGTCGTACCGGTGGACGTCACCGACGCCGTCGCGGTGCGGGCCGCCGCCGACACCGTCCGGTCCGAGCTCGGTGGCCTCGACACCGTCGTCCTCAACGCCGGGATGTGGCGGCAGGTCCGACTCGCCGATCTCGACACCGCGGTGGTGGCAGCGCATCTCGACGTCAACGTGATGGGGGCGGTGAACGGGCTGGCCGCGGTGATCGGACCGATGCTCGACGAGGGCCGGGGCACGGTGGCGATCGTGGCGTCGGTGGCCGGCTACCGGGGCATCCCCGGCAGCCTCGCCTACGGGGCGACCAAGGCGGCGCTGATCAACCTGGCCGAGTCGATCCGGCCGGAGGCGCGGCGGGCCGGCGTCCGGGTGGTGACGGTGTGCCCCGGCTTCGTCCGGACCCCGCTGACCGCCCGCAACCGCTTCCCGATGCCGTTCCTGCTGGACGCCGACGACGCCGCCCGCCGCATCGCCGACGGTCTCGCCTCCCGCCGGCAGGAGATCGTCTTCCCGCTGCCGATGGCGCTGGGGATGAAGCTCGCCCGGGTGCTGCCGCTGCGGGTGTGGACCTGGCTCACCGGGTTCGCCGTGCGCCGCTGACCGGCCCGGTCAGACCGGCGCCCCGGCGACGCAGGCGGTCCCGACCCGGCGGAACCCGGCCCGGGCGTAGACCCGGGCGACGGCCGGGCTGCCGGCGGACAGGAAGCAGGTCCGCATCCCGCGCCGCTGCGCGTCGGCGGTCAACGCACCGGTGACCGCCGCCCCGACACCACGCCGCCGGTAGGCGGGAAGCGTGGCCACACCGGTGATCTCGGTGACGTCGGCGCGCGGCGAGTGACTGCCGCCGCCGACCGCCCCCTGCGGCCCGAACGCACCGGCGATGACCACCTCGCCGTGCGCCAACCGGCGCCGGGTGCCCTCGTGCAGCTCCGGACCCGGATCCGGGGTGGCACTGCGTTCCCGGTCGCCGACCGGACCGACCGCCGTCCCGGGGGTGCCGAAGCCGAGACCGATCGCCGTCTGCACGGCGGGCAGGTCACGGTCGTCGGGGGCGAGCATCCGGATCCGGATCCCCGGCGGCGGCGCCGTCACGGCACCCCCGTCGTGCACCATCAGCGGCAGCCGGTACACCGCGAGCCCGGCGGCCCGCAGCACGTCGGCGAGCCCCGGCTGCAGCTCCTCCACCCACTCGAACGCCTCCGGCACGCCGAGCTCCCGCTGCCGGGCCCGCACCGCGGCCACGTCGGCGGCGCGGATCGTTCCGTCCGCCCCGGCGGCCGGCCGGGCGTAGAACGGGAACGCCGCGGTGGAGACGAACAGCGTGAACGGCCCGATCCGCTCGGCGGTGGCCGACGCCCGCGGCACCGTGTCGTAGTACGACTCGATGGGGGCGAGCTCCGCGACGGTCGTCGGCATCCGCCGATCCTGTCCGGCGGTCCGGTCCCGGTCAAGGCGCCCGCACCGGTGGCGACCCCGGGCCGGATCAGGGCCGGAATCA
>JBQGEH010000528.1:0-4005 GCA_052039515.1 Nakamurella sp.
GAGCAGGTCGGGGTTGAGGGTGAAGTCCTCGATCCCGGCGGCGGCGAGGGCGGTCACGTCATCGACGGTACGGACGCTGGCGGCGAGGATGCCGGTCCCGGTACCGGCGAGAATCCGCTGCAGATCAGCGGTCTGGCGGACACCGTCCCGGCCATGGTCGGTCATCCGCCCGACGTAGGGCGCGATCGAATGGGCCCCGGCGGCGACGGCGGGCAGTGCCTGGGCGGCGTGGTAGACCGCCGTCAGCAGCACCGGGACCTGCGCGTCGGCCAGCACACGGGTCGCGGCGAGACCGGCCCGGGTGGCCGGGATCTTGACGATGACGTCGTCGCCCAGCTCCCGCAGCCGCCGTCCGCTGTCCACGAGGTCCGCGACGGTGGTGCCGAGCGTCTGCAGGTAGACCCGGCGGGCACCCGCGGCGGTGGCCCACCGGTGGACCGCGGGCAGGTCGGCCTGGGTGAGCCCGGCCCGGGCGAGCAGCGTCGGGTTCGTGGTCACCCCGTCGAACAGCCCGGTGGCCAGCAGGGTCTCGACGGCGGGCCGGTGCGCGGAGTCGATGTACAGCGACAGGTGTTTCACAGTGGTCACTTCCGGTGTCAGGGGAGGCGCGGTCAGGCGATCGACGCGGCGAGTCGCCGGTAGCGCTCGGGAACGCCGCCGACGGTGCCCGGGCGCGGCGCGGTGGTGCTTGACGTGGCCGGCCGACAGCGGTCCCGGACCGCGACGACGGGCTCTCCGGCGAGTACGGCGGCCGCCTGGACGCAGGCGCCGCGGGCGGTCGCCTCGGCGACGTCGCGGGTGGTGACGGAACGGGACAGCATGTCGGCCAGGACCTGGCGGTAGGCCGGCGATCTCGCCCCGCCGCCGGTCACGACGACCTCTCCGTCGGTGGCCACCCCGGCCGCGGTGAGGGCTTCCTGGCCGCGGACCAGACCGGCGACGACGCCCTCGAAGGCGCTCAGCGCCAGTCCTTCGCGGGTGACCGCGTTGGTCAGGCCGCCGAGCAGTCCCTCGGCGTGCGGCAGCGCGGGGCTGCGCTCGCCGTCCAGGTAGGCGACCAGGGTCGGGCGGGGCGCGTCCGGGGCGCAGTCCAGGGCCAGCCGGCCCAGCTCGGCGACGTCGACGCCCAGCAGCCGCGCGAAGGAGTCGGTGACCTTGGCGCAGTTGAGGGTGCAGACCAGCGGCAGGTAGTGCCCGGTGGCGTCGGCGACGCCGTCGACCCAGCCGGTGTGGTCGTGCACCGGTGTGGCGCTGGTGGCGAGCACGACGCCGGACGTGCCGAGGCTGTACCCGACGTCGCCGGGCCGCAGGCCGAGTCCGACGGCCCCGAGGTGCTGGTCACCGCCACCCGCGCCGACGACCACGTCGGCCGACAGCCCGAGCTCGCGTGCGACGTCGGCGCGGACCGGCCCGGCGGGGTCGTCCGGTCCGAGCACCTCGGGTAGCAGTCGCGGCCAGGGCACCTCCGCCGACACCAGGTCGGTGAGCAGGTCGGTCCGCCAGGTGCCGGTCGACGCGGCGAAGTAGCCGGTGCCCGAGGCGTCGGAGCGGTCGGTGACCCGCCGTCCGGTGAGCCGGAAGGTCAGCCAGTCGTGCGGCAGCAGCACCGCGGCGGTGCGGCGCAGGGAGCCCGGCTCGTGGTCGGCGATCCAGGCCAGCTTGCTGATGGTCAGTGCCGCGGTCGGCGTGAGTCCGATCGTGGAGACCCAGTTCTCGCGTCCGAACCGGTCGACGAGGCGGGCCGCCTGCTCGGCCGAGGTGGTGTCGTTCCAGAGCTTGGCCGGCCGGATGACCGCGTCCCGGTCGTCCAGCAGCACCGCGCCGTGGCACTGGGCGCCCACGCTGATCGCCCGGATCGCCGCCGGGGTGACCCCGGCGTCGGCGCAGGCCCCGGCGAGCGCGGCGCGGAAGGCGTTCCACCAGTCGGCGGGATCCTGTTCGCTGACCGGTGGTTGCGTCGGCGGGTGCGGCGACCGCCCGGTCCCGAGCAGCGTCCCGGTGTCGGCGTCACGGAGCTCGACGGTGCACGACTGGGTGGAGCTGTCGACCCCGGCGACGAGCGGCCGGCTCATCCCCGGGCCGGCGCGCCGGCGACGGCCGGCAGCCGCAGGGTCGGCAGCGGGGGCGGGGCGTCGGTCAACGACCCCACCGCGCCGGACGGGTGGCTGTGCAGCATCCGGTCCCAGGTGTAGCCGCGCAGCTGCATCAGCACCAGCGCCATGGCGTCCCCCCAGACCGCGGTGACCAGCGTCGATCCCATCGCGATGACCTCGCCGGGATCCACCCTGGGCGGACTCGTCAGCGTGACCACGAGGTCCGCCCGCCGGGCCAGCTCCGACGTGGGGGCGGCGGTGAGGGCGATGACGACGGCACCGCGCTCCCGGACGCGCTCGGCCAGGGCGTTGATCTCACCGCTGCCGCCGCCGCGCGAGATCGCGACCACGATGTCGCCGCGGCTCACCGCACCCATGGTGCCGTGCAGGGCGTCGGCGGCCTGCAGGAACACCGACGGGGTGCCGCACACGGAGAACAGGTGCGCCATCCGCCGGGCGACCGCGCCGGAGGTGCCGGCGCCGGTCACGAACACCATGCCGGTGCAGTCGTGCAGCAGCCGGGCCGCGGCGATGAAGGAGTCGTCGATCTGGTCGGCGACGTGTTGGACGCCGGCCGCTTCCAGCCGGACCGTCTCGCGGGCGGCGTCGAGCAGCGCCGCGGCGTCGGCGTCGTGGGTCGTGGGATCGGGGGTACCGGTGTCGGGCACGGGATGTCGTCTTTCGTCAGGCCGCGTCCCACGCTGCCTGACGCAGGTGGACGACGGAGAGTTCGGAGGCGGGTCGGGTGGTGCCGTCGCAGCGGCCGAGGGTGAAGGTGGCGACATCGTCGGCCACGTCGAGGATCTCCTCCTCCTCGCTGGACACCACGATGACGGTCATGTGCTGGTCGTGGGCGAGGGAGCGGAGCAGGCGGTGGATCTCGGACTTCACGCCGATGTCCACACCCTTGGTCGGTTCGTCCAGCAGCAGCAGTCGTGGCTTCTGGGCGAGGGCACGGGCGAGCAGCACCTTCTGCTGGTTGCCGCCCGAGAGGCTCACGACCGGAGCGGACCGGTTGCCGCGGACCCGCAGCAGATCCATGTACTCCGTGGCGGTGCTGCGCATGGCCCGGCGGTTGAGGGCGCCGAAGGTGGTGAAGTCGCGCAGGATCGGCAGCACCACGTTCATCGCCGAGTCCAGCCCCGGGACGATGCCGTCGATCTTGCGTTCCTCGGTCAGGTAGACCACGCCGGCGCGTTGCGCCTGGGACGGGTTGCGCGGGCGGAACGGACGTCCCTCGAACGTCAGGGAGCCGCCCAGGATCGGGTCCAGCCCCACGACGGCCCGCAGCAGCTCCGTCCGGCCGGAGCCGATCAGCCCGTAGAGCCCGAGCACGCGCCCGGGGTGGGCCTGCAGCGACACGTCGTGCAACGAGCCGGTCCGCAGGTGCTCGACCACGAACGACGGGGTGCCGTCCGGGGTGGCCGGTGCGGTGCCGGTCGGGGCCCGGTCGGTGACGGCCGGCCCGTCGGTGACGGCGATCTCGTCGTACCGGTCGCTCGCCAGCAGGTGCCGCGCGGCGTCGTCCCCGGCGATGGCGCGGACCACGTCGGCGCGGGCGATCTCGCCGACCGGACCGGCGATGCGGACCTGTCCGTCGACGAGCGCGACGATGGAGTCGGCCACCGCGTACAGCTCGTCCATCTTGTGATCGATGAGCAGGATGCCGAGTCCGTCGTCGCGGGCGAGACCCCGGACGATGTCGAGCAACCGGTCGACCTGCTCACCCTCCAGCGAGGTGGTCGGCTCGTCCAGCAGCAGGAAGCGGGAGCCGCGCTCGGTGGCGACGGCGATCTCCAGCAGCTGCCGGGTGGCCACCGGGAAACTACCGAGCTTGCGGTCGACGTAGACCGCGAGCTCGGAGCGCCGGACCCGGGCCCGGGCGGCCCCACCCAAACGGGCCAAGTCGAGT
>JBQGEH010000529.1:0-3055 GCA_052039515.1 Nakamurella sp.
GGCGTCGGCTGCACCTACTGCTCGTCACTGGGCCGCCCGGACCCCACGACCTGGTCGGCCCGCACCGCGCTGGCGGTCGGCTTCGCCGAGGTGCGGTGGGAGCACAGCTCCTCGCTCGCCGCGGTGGACGACGCGGTGTTCGGTGTGCTCGCCGAGGAGTTCGACGAGGGTGAGATCGTCGAGCTGACCTGCTGGGTGTTGTTCCTGTTCGCCGCCCAGGGTTTTGGTGCCGTGATGCACCTGCCGCCGGCGACCGACGACGAACTGGCCGGTTATCAGGACTGGCGGCGCGCGGCCGTGGTGCCCAGCGGTTGAGCCGCCACGGGTCTCAGCCGATCCGGCGGACCTCGAACTCGCACGCCGGCTCGGCGATCGCCTGCTGCGCGTCCACGAGCCGGATCTCGCGGGCGCCGACCCGGTCGGTCTCGGCGAGGATCGCGTAGACCGACGAGGCGGTGCGGGCCAGGGCCGCCTCGATGCCGGCCGTGTGCAGGTGGGCCAGGAAGAGGGCCGCGGTGACGTCGCCGGCGCCGTTGACCGAGAGCGGCAGCCGCGGGGTGCTGACCTCGAAGGCCCCGTCCGGTCCGACCGCGATCATCCCGATCCTGCCCGCCAGCTCCGGGTACTCGACCGAGGTGACCAGCACGGTCCGCGGCCCGAGCGCGCGCACCGTCTCGGCCGCGGCGACCACCGCCATCGCGCTGTCGAACGGCGGCGGGTCGTAGCGCGTCGGGTCGAACACCGGCGCGGTCCCGGCGGCGGCGTCGAAGCCGCCGGCGACGTCGCCGGTACCCGGTACCCCGGCCAGGAAGGCCAGCTCGAAGGCGTTCGGGGTGACGATGTCGGCCGTCGGCAGCACCCGGTCGCGGATCAGCTCCGGGATCCCGGGCGCCACGAAGAAGCCCCGGCCGACGTCGCCCATCACCGGGTCGCAGCAGTACACCGCGTCCGGGTTGAGCGCCCGCACCTGCGCCACCGCGTCCAGCACGACCTCGCTGACCCCGGGTGAGCCCTGGTAGCCGGTGAGGATGGCGTCCGCCGAACCGAGCACCCCGCGGTCGGCGATGCCCTCGACGACCTCGCCGACCACGGCGGGGTCGAGCACCGCGCCGCGCCAGCTGCCGTAGCCGGTGTGGTTGGAGAAGTGCACCGTCAGGACGGGCCAGACCTCGTGACCGAGCCGCTGCAACGGGAACGTCGCCGCGCTGTTCCCGACGTAGCCGTAGGCGACCGAGGACTGGATCGAGAGGATCCGCATCGGCCCACCCTAGAACTCCGCACGGCGTCTCCCGGCCACAGCCTGGCGGAGTGGCGCATGCACCTGTTCAGTGGCCGGCAGGGTGGTCCATCCGGGGCTGACGCGAGTGAGCAAGCCATCCGTCCGGGCGGTGGGGCGTCGCTCCAGGTGAGCGCTCACCCGAGAAGCGATGACCGGCGGGTTACGGGATCGTTATGCGTCCGGGGCCGGTCCGGGGTTGCAAAGCCTCTTCGCAAGCGCTTTCATACATGAGGTTCACATCGTTGTGAGGCCCCTCACATGGGACCACCGAGACCGGGAGGCTGCCGGGTGTCACGTACATCTGCACGTAAGTCCATCACCGCCGTCGCCGGCATCAGCGCGCTGTCGCTGTTCCTGGCTGCCTGCGGTGGCGATTCAGGATCCACCACCACCGGTGCCAACAGCACCACTTCGACCAGCACGTCGGCGACGTCCACCTCTGGCACCGCCGGCGGCGGCTCCGAGACCAGCACGTCCGAGACCTCGTCCGACGTCGTCCCCGGCGAGGACTCCGGCTGGTGCGACACCGTCAAGGGTCTGTACCCGGACACCCAGGGCAAGTCGATCAACTACTACACGGTGATCACCGCCCCCGAGGACACCCCGTACATCAACACCTTCAAGGACTTCACCGACTGCACCGGTGCCACCGTCAACTACGAGGGTTCCAAGGAGTTCGAGGCGCAGATCAACGTCCGCGTCTCCTCCGGCAACCCGCCGGACGTCGCCGTGTTCCCGCAGCCCGGTCTGATGCAGTCGGTGCAGGAGTCCTCCGGGCTCATGCTGCCGCTGAAGGACGAGGTCGCGGCCAACGCGAAGAAGTACTTCCCGGAGGACTGGACCAACTACGGCACCATCAACGACCAGTTCCTCGGCGTCCCCAACAACGCCGACTTCAAGTCGCTGGTCTGGTACTCGCCGAAGGTCTTCGCCGAGAAGGGCTACACCGTCCCGACGACCTGGCAGGAGCTGCAGGACCTGCAGTCCAAGATCGTCGCCGCCGGTGAGAAGCCGTGGTGCATCGGCATCGAGTCCGGTGAGGCCACCGGCTGGCAGATCACCGACTGGCTGGAGGAGTACGTGCTGCGTACCGCCGGCCCGGACGTCTACGACCAGTGGGTCAGCCACGAGGTCACCTTCCAGGACCCGCAGATCGCCGACGCGCTCGCCCAGGTCGGTCAGGTCATCAAGAACCCGGAGATGGTCAACGCCGGCTTCGGTGACGTGAACTCGATCGCCTCCACCCAGTTCAACGCCCCGTCGACCAAGATCCTGGACGGCACCTGCACGCTGACCCGGCAGGCCGCCAACTTCGGCTCGAACTACGACTCGAGCGTGACGATCGGCGAGGACGGCGACGTCAACGCCTTCTACTTCCCGCCGATCAGCGAGGACTTCGGCAAGACCGTCCTCGGCGGTGGCACCTTCACGGCGGCCTTCGCCGACCGTGACGAGGTCAACGCGCTGATGTTCTACCTGACCACCCCGGAGTTCGCGAACGCCCGGGCGAAGAACGGTTCCTACATCTCGGCCAACCGTGGTCTCGACCCGGCCAACGTGCCGTCGGTCGTCCAGCAGGAGGCGCTGAAGACCCTGCAGGATCCGTCGGCGACCTTCCGCTTCGACGCCTCGGACCTGATGCCGGCCGCCGTCGGCGCCGACGCCGAGTGGAAGCAGTTCACCGCGTGGATCACCGGTCAGGACGACGCGACCACGCTCGCCAACATCGACAACGCCTGGCCGGCCCAGTAGTCAACCGACCGGTCCGCTGAAGCA
>JBQGEH010000530.1:0-4016 GCA_052039515.1 Nakamurella sp.
CCGGACGTCCCCGCCGGCCCGCGGCGATCGCGCGGCGCCCGGACCGCCCCTGCCACCCCTGCCGCCGCTGAAGCCCCTGCCCCCGGGAAGGCGCCCGCCCGACGCCGGCGCGCGGCGACCCCGCCCGGCACCGACGGCGCCGCCACAACGGACGCCACCGACGACCCGGCCACCACCCGTCGCCCACGGGCGGGCACCGGGACGCCGGACACCGCTCCGAAGCCCGTCCGTCGCCGCGCATCCCGGTCCGTCGCCCCGGCCGCCCCCGCCGCCCCCGCGGCGGACGCCGGGTCCGACTCCATCGACGGGCCGGCACCGGCCCGCCGGTCACCGCGGGGCACCGCCACCCCCCGCGCGGCCGCGACCCGGTCCCGGAAGCGTCCCGCCGACGCCGCGGCGGCCGCCCCCGACAGCGGTGGCGTCAGCGCGGATCTCACCGCGCCCGAGGCACCGGTCGTCGACACCGCCCCGGAGGCCGACGATGTCACCACGCTGGCCGACGCCGGTGGACTGGCGCCCGCGCCGGACGACGCGACCGCCCCGGTGGGTGAGCACAGCGGGTCGGCCCTCGACGCCGACACCCCCGACGACGGCGGCGGTGCGGCTCTGGCGGCCGCGGCGACCGACGCGGACGGCACCGACACGCGCACCCCGGTGCACCCGACGACGGTCACCGCCCCGTTGGAGGTGGTTCCGCCCGAACACTTCCCGCGGTTGCCGGACGCCATCGACCGGGCCGCCGCCCGCGATCCGCTGATCACCGCCGAGCTGCCCGAGGACCGGTTCTACAACCGGGAGATGAGCTGGCTGGACTTCAACGCCCGGGTGCTCGCGATGGCCGAGGACGCCTCGCAGCCGCTGCTGGAGCGGGCCAAGTTCCTGGCCATCTTCGCCTCCAACCTCGACGAGTTCTACATGGTCCGGGTGGCCGGGTTGAAGCGCCGCCGCGAGATGGGGCTCACCGTCAACAGTGCCGACGGACTCAACCCCGGCGAGCAGCTCGCGCTGATCTCGGCGCGTACCCAGGAGCTCGTGGAGCGGCACGGCCGCTGCTTCACCGACGAGATCCTGCCCGCGCTGGGCGAGGCCGGCATCCAGATCGTGCACTGGGGTCAGGTCGTCGACGACGACCGGCAGCGGCTGCAGCAGTACTTCGTCGACCACATCTTCCCGGTCCTCACGCCGCTCGCGGTCGACCCCGCGCACCCGTTCCCCTACATCTCCAGCCTGTCGCTGAACATGGCGATCATCGTCCGGGATCCGCAGACCGGAGCCGAGCGCTTCGCCCGACTCAAGGTGCCCAGCAACGTGGACCGGCTGGTGCGGGTCCGTCGCGGCGAGTTCGACTACCTGCCGCTCGAGGACCTCATCGCCGCGCACCTCGGGATCCTGTTCCCGGGCATGCAGGTCGTCGAGTACCAGGTCTTCCGGGTCACCCGCAACGCCGACCTCGAGGTCGCCGAGGACCGCGACGAGGACCTGCTGCAGGCCCTGGAGCGCGAGCTGGCCCGGCGCCGGTTCGGGCCGCCCGTGCGGCTGGAGATCGCCGACACCACCAGCGAGCGCATCCTGGACCTGCTCATCAACGAGCTGGACGTGGACCCGGCCGACGCGGTCGAAGTGCCCGGGCTGCTGGATCTCTCGTGCATGTTCCAGCTCTACGGACTGGACCGCCCGACCCTGAAGGACCCGCCGTTCGTCCCGGCCACCAACCCCGCCTTCGCCGAGGGCGAGAACCCCAAGAGCGTCTTCGCCACCCTGCGCGACGGCGACGTGCTGCTGCACCACCCCTACGAGTCGTTCGCGACGACGGTGCAGCGGTTCATCGAGCAGGCCGCCGCCGACCGCCACGTGCTGGCGATCAAGCAGACGCTGTACCGCACCTCGGGCGACTCGCCGATCGTGCAGGCGCTCATCGAGGCGGCCGCCGCGGGTAAGCAGGTGGTCGCCCTGGTCGAGGTCAAGGCGCGGTTCGACGAGCAGGCCAACATCTCCTGGGCCAAGGCCCTGGAGAAGGCGGGCGTGCACGTCGTCTACGGCCTGGTCGGGCTCAAGACGCACTGCAAGACCGCGCTGGTCGTCCGGCAGGAGGGCAACGTCATCCGCCGGTACTGCCACATCGGCACCGGCAACTACAACCCCAAGACCGCCCGCATCTACGAGGATCTCGGGCTGCTGACCGCCGATCCCGACATCGGCGCCGACCTCACCGACCTGTTCAACGTGCTGACCGGGTACTCGCGGCAGACCGAGTACCGCAACCTGCTGGTCGCCCCACAGGGCATCCGCGACGGCATCGTGCACCGCATCCACCGCGAGATCGAGCACGTCAAGGCCGGCCGACCGGGTCTCGTGCGGCTGAAGATGAACTCGATCGTCGACGAGCCGGTGATCGACGCGCTGTACCGGGCGTCGATGGCCGGGGTGCACGTCGACATCACCGTCCGCGGCATCTGCGCACTGCGGGCGGGCGTGCCCGGCCTGAGCGAGAACATGGTGGTCCGTTCCATCGTCGGCCGTTTCCTGGAGCACTCGCGGGTCTTCCACTTCGGCAACGCCGGCGACGACGAGTACTGGATCGGCAGCGCCGACATGATGCACCGCAACCTGGACCGGCGGGTCGAGGCCCTGGTGCAGATCAAGGACCCGGTGGCGGTGGACCGGATGGCCAAGCTGCTCGCGCTGATCAGCCGGCCCGACACCCGTTGCTGGCGGCTGGGTCCCGACGGCTGGTACCGGTCCCCCGAGACGGGTGGCCGCGACCCCCAGGCGGTGCTGCTTCGCGGAGGCGCGGGTGCCGAGTGATCCGTCGCCCGTCCAGGCCGCCGGTGGTCTGCTCTGGCGACCGGCGCGTCACGGACGGGCCGAGATCGCCCTGGTGCACCGGCCCCGCTACAAGGACTGGTCGCTCCCCAAGGGCAAGGCGGTGCGCGGCGAGACTCCGGTGGTCACCGCGCACCGGGAGGTGCTGGAGGAGACCGGGTTCCGCTCGCTGATCGGCCGGCGGCTGACGACCGTCCGGTACCGGGTGGCGGCCGGACCCAAGGAGGTCGAGTACTTCTCGGCCGAGGCGCACGGCGGTGACTTCGTCCCCAACCGCGAAGTGGACAAGCTCCGCTGGCTCGCCCCGCACGACGCCCGCGACCTGATGACCTACGACTTCGACCGCGCGGTGCTGGACACCTTCCAGCGCCAGCCGGTGACGGTCAACAGCGTGGTGCTGGTCCGGCACGCCCGCGCCGGGGTCCGGGAGTCCTGGGAGGGCCCGGACGCCGCCCGGCCGTTGGACACCAAGGGGCGCAAGCAGGCCGCGGCGCTGCGGCGCGAGCTGGCCCCGTTCGGCGCCCGCGCGGTGTGGAGCGCACCCGTCGAGCGCTGCCGGGAGACCGTCGCCGGCGTGGCCCGCGACCTGGGTCTGACCGTGCAGCTGGACGACGCCCTGAGCGAGGAGACCTACCGGGAGAACCCCGCCGCCGCCCGGCGGCTGCTGGCCCGGTTGGGCGCGGCGGGTCAGCCCGTGGTGGTGTGCTCCCAGGGCGGTGTCATCCCCGGCGTGGTCAAGAGTCTCGCGGGACGGGCGGAGCTCACCATCGGATCCACCAGCACCCCGAAGAGCAGCTACTGGGTGCTCACCTTCGACGGATCCAGCCTGGTGCAGGCCGATCCCCACCCGGCCCCGACCGTCGGCTGAGCGCCACGGTCATCGGCTGCGCGGTCGATCGGGTGCGCGGTCGATCGGCTGCGCGGCCGGTCGGCTCCGGGCCGGAACGGCCGGGAGCGTCGCCGCTCCCGGCCGTACCGTCCCTTCTTCGCCGCGGCCTTGCGGGTCGTGGTCTTGGCGGCGGGCGTCTTGGCGGCAGCGGCCGTCTTCGGGGCCGCGGCGGTCTTGGTGGCAGCGGCCTTGGGCGCGGCGGCGGCCTTGGCCGGGGCCTTGGCCGCCGTCTTGGTGGCCGCGGCCTTCGGTGCCGCAGCGGTCTTGGTCGCCGTCGCGGACTTGGTCGCGGTGGACCGGGTGG
>JBQGEH010000531.1:0-2023 GCA_052039515.1 Nakamurella sp.
GGGGGCGCCCTCGCTCGGGGCGGAGCGGCCATCCGGGGCCGCGGCACCGGCCGGCGGCGCGGCGTCGGGTGCCACGACGCCACCGCCCGCCGCGGCGGGGTCGGCGGTCGCCGCGGCGATGCGCGCGCGCAGGGCCCGGACCACGTCGGAGACGTCAGCGGTCATCGCAGGATCCTCCTCAGGGACGGACACTCACGGCCGCCGGCTCCCCCGGACGGATCCGGGGGAACGCGACGGCCGTGGGGTCAGCTCGTCCGGAGCGGTTCAGAAATCGACCGGCGCCGGGACCGGCGCGTCCAGGTCGATGCGGGCACCGACACCCAGCTTCTCCTTGATCTTCTTCTCGATCTCGTTGGAGATGTCGGGGTTGTCGGCGAGGTAGTTGCGGACGTTCTCCTTGCCCTGGCCGAGCTGCTCCCCCTCGTACGTGTACCAGGCGCCCGCCTTGCGGACGATGCCCTGCTCCACGCCGACGTCGATCAGCGAGCCCTCGCGGGAGATGCCGTGGCCGTAGATGATGTCGAACTCGGCCTGCTTGAACGGCGGCGCGACCTTGTTCTTGACGATCTTCACCCGGGTCCGGTTGCCGACCACGTCGGTGCCGTCCTTGAGCGCCTCGATGCGGCGGATGTCGAGCCGGACGGAGGCGTAGAACTTCAGCGCCTTACCACCGGTCGTCGTCTCCGGGGAGCCGAACATGACGCCGATCTTCTCGCGCAGCTGGTTGATGAAGATCATCGTGGTGCCGGTGTGGGACAGCGCACCGGTGATCTTGCGGAGCGCCTGCGACATCAGCCGGGCCTGCAGACCCACGTGACTGTCGCCCATCTCGCCCTCGATCTCGGCGCGGGGCACCAGGGCGGCGACGGAGTCGACGACGACGAGGTCGATCGCGCCGGAGCGGATCAGCATGTCGGCGATCTCCAGGGCCTGCTCGCCGGTGTCCGGCTGCGACACCAGCAGGGCGTCGGTGTCCACGCCGAGCGCCTTGGCGTAGTCCGGGTCCAGCGCGTGCTCGGCGTCGATGAACGCGGCGATGCCGCCGGCGGCCTGCACGCTGGCCACCGCGTGCAGCGTGACCGTGGTCTTGCCGGACGACTCCGGGCCGTAGATCTCGATGACCCGGCCGCGCGGCAGACCGCCGATGCCCAGGGCGACGTCCAACGCGATGGAGCCCGTCGGGATGACCTCGACCGGCGCGCGACCCTCCTCACCGAGGCGCATCACCGAGCCCTTGCCGAACTGCTTCTCGATCTGCGCGAGTGCGATGCCGAGGGCCTTCTCGCGATCCGGTGCCTGTGGTGCCATGACCCACCCCTTGCCTTTCGATTCCGTCGACCGGGCGCCGTGTGTGGGCCGGGCTTCGTGTGTGCTGTCGATGTGTGCCGCGGTCGGTGGGCCCGACCGGGAGTACGGGAAGGACGTTAGAGCGGGGCACCGACAGTGACCCCGGCGCGCGTCGCCGGATGTGGACTGCCGACCTCGTGGGGACAACTGTAGACGTACAGGTGTTCGACTTCCAGCAGGTCGGCGGCGTGTCGCGGCCCCGGACGGGTCCGGGCCGGTGGTGGTCGGTGGTGGCCGGACTCAGTCCGGTAGGCCCCACCGCAGGGTGTCGGGGACGTCGAAGGCGTCGCAGACGGCGAACCACACCTCACGGGGCGGCACCCCGCCGTCGATGGCCTGATCGGCCGTGCGCTCACCCAGCACGCCGAACACGTGGTCGCTGGCGACCGACCGGGCGCGGTTGCCGAAGAACTCGGTCATCAGGGCCCTGAACTCGGTCACTCGCACGTCGCCCGACAGTACCGGTCCGCTCCCCCGGCGCCGTGCGCCGACGGCGGCGGCACCGGGCCCGACCGACCCAGGGAGAGCGACCCGCCGCCGCACCTCGGGCACCCTGGAGTCATGGATCTCACCGCCGGCTCGCCGCTGGTCACCGTGCTGATGATCATCGGGCTGTCGCTCGTGCTGGTGCTGCTCATCCGGCAGTGGCGGGACCTGCGGCGACGCCGCTGACCCG
>JBQGEH010000532.1:0-4429 GCA_052039515.1 Nakamurella sp.
CGTCCCCGGAACGTCCGTCGAGGACAGCCGCGAGGAAGTCCGACACCGCCTGCGTGGCCGAGGTCGCCGGTGGCGGCGGCGTCCACGGCCGCTCCGCGGCGCAGCCGGCGAGCAGCAGCAGGCCCAGCGGCCATGCACCCCGTCGACCGATCCGCACCGTCCACCCCCGTGCACAGTCCTACCGCATCCGGTGTGTCAGTGCGTCAGCAGTGGTCGCAGGAATCCGACCACGTCGCCGATCTCGGGCATCGACAGGCTGTGCCCCATGCCCGGGTAGCTGCGCTCGGTGAGCCGCGTGTGGTCCCGCAGGAAGTCCAGCGCGAAGGCGCTCGCGTAGCCGGGGATCGCCGGATCGGCAGGGTCCCGGCCGTAGAAGGTGGGGATGCCGCCGCCGGACCGTACGGCGGCCGCCATGGTCGCATCGCCCGGTTGCGGTGCGGCCCAGGTGAAACCGCTCAGGGCGACGAGCCCGCGGCAGAGCTCCGGCCGGCGGCGGACCGCGGTGATGGCGGCGCACATGCCCTGCGAGAACCCCAGCCAGACCGCGGCGTCGGTGTGGTCGGCGACCAGGTCGACGATGCGGTCACCGACCGCGGCGATCTCGGCGTCCGGGGGCTGGGTGGCCACCGCACCCGGGAACCACGAGTGGCCGGAGCGGCCGCGGTGCACCACGTCGTAGAAACCGCGGATGCCCAGCACCCGGGCGTCG
This sequence comes from Nakamurella sp., assembly GCA_052039515.1. GTDB lineage: Bacteria > Actinomycetota > Actinomycetes > Mycobacteriales > Nakamurellaceae > Nakamurella. Next base: position 710 of record JBQGEH010000532.1, read on the forward strand.
ATCCCGGGGAGCAGCATTCCCAGCACGGGGAGCATGCCCATCAGGTCGCGTTCGTGGGAGCCGTAGCCGTGCAGCACCACGAGGGTGGGTGCGTCGGCGGTGGGACGGCCGATCCGGCCGACCTGGACGGTTCCGGCGGGGCTGCTCATGGAATCCATGGTGCCCACGCCCGGTGGGGGCGGTGCGGATTCCGCTGAAGGAGTAAGGGACGGACGCCTGCCAGTGCGCCTCTCGGCAGCGTGGTCGCTCGAAGCGACGATTCAAATGTTGGTACCCGGGGCATGTCCAGGCGTCCGTCGATGGGTTCCAACCACGGCCCCGCCGAGTTCATTCCCGAGTGGTGGCTGTGACGCCGGTCACCACGTCACCACCGGCGTCCACGGCCGGGTCCCGTCCGGAGCCGCGGTGCTCAGCGCGCGTAGGACGCGGTCAGCCGCCGGAAGCCCTCGTCCATGCTGACCGCGGGCGTCCAGCGCAGCGCCTCGCGCGTGCGCCGCTGGTCGAACCAGTGGGCGGTGCTGAGCTGCTCGGCAAGGAAGCGGGTGAGCGGCGGCTCACCGGCGAGACGGGCGGTGTTCCACAGCGTCTCGACCGCTGCTCCGGCCAGCGCGGCCAGCCGGGCCGGTACGCGGCCGCGCGGGCCGGGCACCCCCGCGGCGGCGCAGATCCGGCGGAGCACCTCCCCGACCGGCCGGGGTTCCCCGTTGCTGACGACCAGGGCCTCGCCGTGCACCCGGCCGACGGCGTCGACCGCGGCGACCATCGCGTCGGCGGCGTTGTCGACGTAGGTCGCGTCGACCAGCGCCGCGCCGTTGCCGATCAGCGGCAGTCGGCCGGACCGGGCCCGGTCGACGATGCGGGCGATCAGCTGGGTGTCGCCCGGTCCCCAGACCAGGTGCGGCCGGATCGACAGCACCGCGAGGTCCGGCCCGTCGGCGGCCAGGGCGGCGCGTTCGGCGACCGCCTTGGACCGCGCGTAGTGACTGCGTGCCCCGTCCGGGTCGGCCGGCCCGGCACCCACCCCGACGAGGTCGTGGCCGGCGTGCGCGACCGACGGCGACGACACGTTGACCAACCGGCCGACCCCACCGGCCCGGCAGCCGGCCAGGATCGCGTCGGTGCCGCCGATGTTGACCCGCTCGAACTCCGGCCAGGCGCCGAAGGCGTCGACCTTGGCGGCCATGTGCAGGACGACATCCTGCCCACGGCAGGCGCTCTCGACCAGTCCGCGGTCGGTGACGTCGCCCAGGACCTCGCGAGCGGCGACCCCGGACGGCCGGCGCTGCAGCACGGTGACCTCGTCGCCGCGGGCGATCAGCCGTTCGGCGGTGGCCCGGCCCATCATCCCGGAGGCACCGGTGAGCAGGACCTTCACCGGCCGGCCAGCGTCTCGGTGGCCCAGGCGGCCAGTGCGGTGCGGTCGATCTTGGAGTTGTGCCGGATGTCCACCGGCAGCGCGGAGCGGACCAGCACGGCGGCGACCGGGACGGGGGCGGCGGCGGCGCGGACCGCGTCGGCCAGCGCCAGGTCCGCCAGGGCCGGGCCACTGCCGGTGACCACGACGACCACCTGCTGCACCCCGGCCGGTCCGACGCCGACGGCCGCGGCGGTGACGTCCCCGCCGAGGGCTCGTTGCACCCGCTGCTCGACGCCCACCGGGGTGCCGGGGCCGGTGCCGGTGCGGATGAGGTGGGCGGTGCGGCCCTCGATCCACCAGCGACCGTCATGGTCGCGGTGCCCGACGTCACCGGTGCGGTGCCAGCCGGGGTGAGCGGCCGCGGCCCGGTTCGTCGCCCACAGCGCGTCGTAGGAGTCGCGCAGGTGCGGGGCGGTCGCCCAGATCTCGCCGGTGACCCCCGGACGGTCGTCGAGCTCCCCGTCGGTGTCACCGGCCGTGTCCAGCGGGACGACGCGAAGGGTGACCCCTTCCAGCGGCCGCCCCACGCAGACCCCGTCGCCGTCGCCGGCCTCGAGGATCCCGTCCAGGGAGATGTCGGTCAGCGGCAGCGCCTCGGTCATGCCGTACGGCGTGTGCATGGCGGCGTGCGGCAGCACCTGCCGCAGTTCCCGGAGCAGCGCGGCGGGCACCGGGGCGCCTGCGCTCATCAGCAGTCGCACCCCGGACAACGCCGCCCGCTGCCCGGCGGTGAGCGCGCCGGCGGTGGCGAGCACGTTGCGCAGCGCGGCCGGCGACGCGAAGACCACGGTGCCGCCGATGCGGGCGGTCGCCTCGGCCAGTGCCGCCGCGGTCAGCGTCCCAGGACGGGTGACGTCGGTGTCGGGCACCGCGGACGGGATCCCCAGCGCCGGTCCGTACAGCGCGAACGGGGCGAACGCGGCGACGATGCGGTCGTCCGGAGTGAGCCGGTAGGTGCGGGTGATGAGGTCGAGCTGGGCGCGGACCTGTCCGTCCCGGTAGCGGACGCCCTTGGCCGGCCCGGTGGCGCCGGAGGTGAACAGGACGGCCGCCTCGGCGGCGGGATCCGGGACGGCCGCCGACGTGCGTCCGGCCCCCTGCCGCTCCAGGTCGGCGAGCGAGGTACGCGCCCCGGAGAGCCGGCGTACCACCGCGGACGGTGGCCGGACGGCGATGCGGGTGCCGGGCAGCCGCATCGGGCCGGCGGCGAGCAGGCCGGGGGTGGCGGCGATGACGTGGTCGAGTCGGGCGCTGCGCAACGCCCGGCCCATACCGCGCAGGCCGAGTCCCTTGTCGGCGACGACGATCACCGCGCCGGCCCGCCAGACCGCGTACAGCGCGACGGTCAGATCGATGGACGGCTCGACGAGCAGCGCGACCCGGTGCCCGGGACGGACGCCGGCGTCGGCGAGACCGGCGGCGATGGCCTCGATCCGCCGGTGCAGCTCGGCCCAGCTGATCGACGCCCCGGCGGTCTCGACGACGGCCGGACCCTGGTCATCGCGGCGGGCGTCGGGCCGGGACAGCACCGGCGGCAGGTCCGGCAGGCTGCGGGCCGGAGCGGGAACGGCGTCCAGCTGGCCGAGCCAGTCGGTGACGACGGCCGCGTACCCGGGGGCGTCCTCGGGCAGCAGGTGGGAGGCACGTTCGAAGCGGTGCAGGTCCGCCTGCGGGAGCCGCGCGCGCAGGTCGCGCAGGTGCTCCTCGAGGAAGACCGGGTCCCGCGGGCCCCACAGCAGCAGCGCGGGCACGTCCAGGGTCGGCACCGCGTCGGCGATCCGGTCGAGGTCCGGGCGGCTGGGGTGGTCGGCGGCGAAGGGGATGTCGGCGACGAACTCCGACACCGCCGCCCGGGCGGCGGTGTGCGGGTAGGGCGCGCTGAACGCGTCCCGGACGTCGGCGGGCAGCCGCGGCCGACTCAGTCCGGTGGTGGTCCGCACGAACAGGGGGGTACGCCGGACGGCCAGCTCGTTGAGCAACCGCCGGTGGGCGAGCCGGATGAGCACCGGGCCCTTCGAGGTGGCCGGCTGGTGCACGGCGGTGTTGGTGAGCACGACGCCGCGCACCTGGTCCCGGTGCGCGGCGGCCCAGCCGAGCGACAGGATGCCGCCCCAGTCGTGCGCGACCGTGACCACCGGTCCGGTGATCCCGAGGGCGTCGGTCAGTCGGCCCAGATCGTCGACCCGCTGCGCCAGTGTCCGCGCCCGGGGGAGCCGCTCGGACCAGCCCATCCCGAGGTGGTCCATGGCCACCACCCGCCAGCCCGGCGGCGGGTCGGCGAGCAGCCGCCGCCAGAGGTAGCT
>JBQGEH010000533.1:0-3243 GCA_052039515.1 Nakamurella sp.
ACTACGTGCTCAACCCGTATCAGATGGTCAAGGACCTGCGGACCGAGTATGAGACCGGTAACACTCAATCGGTTTTCGACGGTGAAATCGACGCATTCATTGAGGCCGGCATCCGGTGGCGGCGCGCCGGCGACCAGGACTGACACCGGTCCGCCGATCGGCGGACAGCGCGGTTCCCCCGCCCGGTCCCCCGCTCACCCGACGGACCGGGCGGCCGGAGCGGACGAGAGTCGATCTCGTCAGCCCGCCCCGCCCCGAGGAGCCGTCATGTCGCACCTGATCCGTCCCGTCGCCGCCGCTCTCGCCCTCGGCGCCGCCGCCGTCGGCCTCACCCTCGCCGGTGCCGGCCCGGCGTCGGCGGCCATCATCGGCCACCACGGGGAGACGACGGTGCAGGTCTCCGAGGTCGGTGTCGCGAGCTCGTCGGGCCGTCTCGTCGTCCACGCCGGCGAGGTGCTGACCGCCACCGACGGTCCGGACGGCCGCGTGCGGCTCACCGTCGCCCAGGACTCGAACCTGCCGCAGGGCGACCTGCGGGTGGTGGACGACACCGCGCACGCCCTGAACGTGGTCGAGTCGAAGCATCTGACCGGCGTTCCGGTGCGGACCACCCACCACTTCGGGGTCGTCGCCGACGGCGTCCTCACCTTCTCCCTCTGAGTCCCCGGGCTCAGCGGGCCGGGGCGAGCGACTCCCGTAGCAGCTCCGTCATCGACGTGGTTGGACGGCCGAGCAGCTCCGCCATGGTCGGGTCGACGATGCCGAGATGCCGCTGACGGGCGGCCTGGAAGATCGCCAGCGTCATCGTGACGCCGAGCTCGGGGACGCCGGCGGCGCGCAGCCCGGCGGCGAACTCCTCGTCCTCGACGGGCACGTGCCGCACCGGCCGACCGGTCACCGACGACGCCACTGCGGCGAGCCCCGCCATGTCGAACGCCTCCCCCGCCGTCAGGTTGACCGCCGGCCCCGGAACCGCCGCAGCGGTCAGCAGCGCGGCGATCGCGGGCGCCAGATCGCGGTGCACCGACCACGAGACCGGTGCGTCCACCGGCACTCTCAGCTCCCCCGACGCCGCCGCGCCGGCGAGCAGCCGCAGCGGGGTGTCGGCGTAGAAACCGTTGCGCAGCGCGGTGAACGACAGCCCGCTGTCGCGCAGCAGCACCTCGGTCGTCGCGTGCGTCACCGCCGGCGGGAACGGCGACAGCGGGTCCGCCCCGACGTGGCTGGTGTAGAACACGTGCCCGACCCCGGCGTCGCGAGCCGCCGCGATGGCCGTCCGGTGGGCGTCCACCGCCGCCGTTCCGTGCCGCGGCGCGGACACCAGCAGCAGCCGGTCGGCACCGGTGAACGCGGCGCGCAGGGACTCCGGGTCGTCGTAGCTGCCGTGGCGCACCCGCACTCCCCGGCCGGCCAGTTCCGCCAGCGCGTCGGGCCGGGTGGTGCTGACCCCGACCTCCCCGGCCGGCACCCGCTGCAGCAGTTCCGTCAGCACCGCGCCACCCAGCCGGCCACCGGCCCCGGTCACCACGATCATCGTCGTCTCCCTTGTTAACAGCGCTACCGCTCGATCGGTAACGCTGACAGTAGCGGCGCTACCGTCATTCCGCTAGCGTTCATCTGGTGACCGACCTCCCCGTCCGTGAGCGGATCCTGCGGGCGGTGCTCGAACTGCTCGCCGAGGGCGGGGTCGAGGCGGTGTCGACGCGGGCGGTGACGGCCCGCGCCGGTGTGCAGGCTCCCGCGCTCTACCGGCAGTTCGGTGACAAGGACGGCCTGCTCGCGGCGGCGGCCGAGCGGGCGCTGGCCGACTGGGTGGCCACCAAGAGCACCCGCGAGCTGCCGGACGACCCGGTTGCGGCGCTGCGCGACGGCTGGGACGACGCCGTCCGGTTCGGTCTGGACCACCCGGACGCCTACCGCATCGCCTACGCCCGGGCCGCCCGCGGCACCGCCGTCGACCGCGGGCACGGCCTGCTGCGGGAGAAGGTGCTCCGGGTGGCCCGCGCCGGCCGGCTCGCGGTGCCGCCGGAGCGGGCCGAGGCGCTGCTGCAGGCGTCCGGCCGCGGCGTCGTCCTGACCCTGCTCGACACCCCCGCCGAGCAGCGCGACCCGGGTCTGGCCGTGCTCGCCCGGGAGGCGGTGATCGCCGCCATCACCACCGACGCGCCCGCCCGGGACGCCGACCTCCCGGCGACGGCCACCGCGCTGCGGTCGATGCTGGACGGCAGCAGCGTCTTGGAGCCCGCGGAGCGTCAGCTGATGGATGTCTGGCTGCGGCGCCTGGCCGACCGCGGCTGAGCGCGGATCAGCCGGAGCCGACGACCCGTTCGTGCGGCGGCCGCCGGCGCGGGAGGACGAAGGCCAGCAGCACCACCAGCACCCCGGACAGCGGCACGACCAGCAGCCCCCAGCGCAGGCTGGTCGCGTCGGCGACCAGGCCGACCATTGGCGGCGAGAGCAGGAAGCCGAGCCGCATCATCCAGTTGAGCAGCCCGATGGCGGTGCCCGACCGGAAGCCGGGCAGCTCGTCGGCGGTGTGGATCGCCGCCGGGATGAGGGTGGCGATCCCGAACCCGGCGGCGGCGAAGCCGACGATGGTCAGCGGCACGGTCGGCGCCGCCAGCGCGACCCCCATGCCGACCGCGGCGACGGCGCCGCCGGCGCGGGCCATCGCCCGCTGCCCGAAGCGGTCGACCATCCGGTCCCCGATGAGCCGCCCGACGAACTGCGCCCCGGCCAGCGCGACGAAGCCGAGCGCCGCGACGGCCGGTGCGGCGCCGAGCGAGTCGGTCAGGTACACCGCCGCCCAGGTGTTGCCCGAGTCCTCCACCACGGACGCGGCGATGGCGATGACGCCCAGCGCGAGCAGCGCACCCCAGGTGGCCGGCCGGACCGCGGAGCGGCGCGTCCCGCCCGGCGCCATGGCCGGGGCGGTCACCACCGGCTCGGGACCGGGCAGCAGGAAGCGGAAGCAGACCACGTTGACCCCGGCGAGCAGGATCCCGGACACCGTCAGGTGCAACGTGAGCGGCAGGTCGAGCGCGGCGGCCGCCCCACCCATCAGCCCGCCGGCCAGCGCACCCACGCTCCACACCGCGTGGAACGAGTTGAGGATCGAGCGGCCGTAGAGCCGCTGCACCCGCAGCCCGTGGGAGTTCTGGGCGACGTCGACGACCGCGTCCAGCGCGCCCGCGGTGAACAGCGCGAACGCCAGCACCGCCCACGCCGGGGCGGCGCCGGCCA
>JBQGEH010000534.1:0-2081 GCA_052039515.1 Nakamurella sp.
TCACGGGCTCCATCGCACCGCACCCTCTCCGCAGAACGAGATGCCGACCGCCGGCCCCTCGACGCAGGCGGCGTCGACCAGCTGCCGGGGTCCGACAGGTTCGGCGAGCTCGACGGTGACGGTCACGCCGGGGTTGCCCGGACAGGAATAGGCCCCCGGCGGCAGTGCTGCGACGAAGGTCCCGATCAGGATGCGGTCCGCCTCGTACGTCACCGTCGGTGGCAGCACGGTTCCCGTCTGCCCGCCGGAGCACTCGAGTCGCGTGACGTCGACGGCGATCGCTGTCGAGTCGACCGTGACCGCTGCCGCGTCGGACAACTGCCACAGTCCGATGGCGGGTGCCTCGGCCGTCGTCGTCAGGGGATCGGCCGTCGTCGCACCCGGTTGCTGGTTCGCGGCCGGCGGGGCCGACGTCTGGTCGGCCGCGGGTCCGACGATGTCGGTGCCGACCCCGGCGGTGACGCGACCGGCGCAGCCGGCGGTGAGCAGCAGGCATCCGGCGGCCACGACGGCCGCGCATCTTCCGGACGTCGCAGTCTTCATCTGTGAGCTCCCTGGTCAGGCACATCGTCCCGGTACAGACGGGAGGTCCGGACGCGAGGTTGCACAGGGTGGGGGCGGAAACCGCATCACCGCGGCGCGTCGGCGACGAAGACGGCCTGCCCGTCCGGTCCGACGAGGACGCGATTCCCGAGGGGTGACGGCAGCTCGACCGTCATCGTCCGGAACTCGGCGGCCGAGCCGCAGGAGCCGACACCGAAGCCGGCGGTGATGGTCTCGACGGCGACCGTCACGGCGTACGCACCCTCGACGGCGTGGGTCTCGAAGTCCTTGCCGCAGCCCTCCGGGGCGCCGGCGTAGGAGAACTCGACGACGCGCTCCGCCACGAGGCGGGCCCTCCGCGCGGGGGAATCCTCCGGCATCCCCCGGGGGGTCACGAGGTACCGGACGTCGACCGCCACGGCGGTGACGGTGACCTGACTCCGTTCGACGTCGAAACGCCAGACGGGAACGTCGACCGGGCCGTCCGTCGTCAGCATCGGACGTCGTTCCCAGCGCGGGTGGTGCAACACCGAGGTTCCGTTGGCCGGTCGGGAGTCCGGGAACTGCCATGCCGCCCGTGCCGCGGTCTCGGCGTCCACCACCGAGAGTCCGCCCGCGTCGGCCGGCGGTGAGGTGCCGGAACCGGGAGCGAGGGTGATGCTGCCGCCGGCCAGCCCGGGCGGCGTCACGTACGTCGTGGGGTCACCCAGGGTGTTCTCGAGATCGTCGACCCCGACGACGGGAACCAGGGAACCCGCCGGCGCCGCGGCCAGCACCCGTTCCCAGAGCTCGAGCACCGCCGCGGCTTCCGACCGCACCGTGTCCAGGTCCGAGGTCGAGCCGCACCCGGACACGGTGCAGCCCAGCAGTCCGACGATCGCCAGAAGCCGCCACCGCGCGCGCATGACCCCACCTTCGCGTCGCTTCGCAGCCTGCCTGCCTGCACCGGCCTCGACAAGCCCCCTGGCTCAGCGGGTGTTCGGGACCATCCCGGCCTGCTGCGGGGTCTTCGGCTGCTCCCGGCCCCGCATCCGGCGGGTGATCGAGCGGCCCAGGTCGATGGCCGGCTGCTCGATGAACCGGTAGGTCAGCCAGGACACCACGATCGTCGCGGCGATGGTGATCAGCGCGGTCGCCAGCGGCTGACCCGGGATCTCGGGGACGGTGTGCAGCACCACCGAGTGCACCAGGTAGAGCGAGTAGCTGATGCGGCCCAGCCACAGCAGCACGCCGGGGTAGCTCTTGTCCCGGTACAGGAACGCGGCGAAGAAGACCACGTAGGCGCCGCCGTAGGTGAGTACCTCGGCGAGGTGGAAGGCCCCGTTGATCTCCGGGACCGGGGCCAGCCACGGGCTCCAGTCGTGCTCCTGGGCGACGACGATGGCGATGAACGCGAGCATCGTCAGCATCAGCAGCGCCCGGGTGGACAGGATGCCGCTGGTCCAGCGGAACACGCCGTTGCCGACGACCCTGGTGCCGAGGCCGCACGCCGCGGTGAACGTCGGTTCCGGACGGTGGAACAGGCCCAGCGCGACCAG
>JBQGEH010000535.1:0-3452 GCA_052039515.1 Nakamurella sp.
TGAGCCGATCCGTGGCTTTCGACCTCCGCGGACGAGCGGTCGTTGCCTTCGGAGGACACGTCGTCGGTGCCGGGGGCGTCCGGACGAACGGTGGGCGGATCGGGTACGGCCGGTGGCGGGTCGGCGAGGACCGCGGGATCCGTCCTGTCTCAGACGTTCCTGGTGTACCTGCACACCGGGAACCTGTTGCACGACATGAATTGTCGCCCGGTCTTGCTGTTGGTCTGTGCGCGTAGTCGTCCCTGTCTGCAGCGCGGGCACAGGGTGACGGTGATGGGCTGCCCGTTCGGTGCGGTGAGGGTGACGGCTCCGTCGGAGACGAGTTCGAGGAGGAACGGTGATTCGCGGCCGGCGACGGTGAGCAGGAGTACGGAGCGTCGGGTGCGGGTGAGCGCGACGTAGAACAGGCGCCGTTCCTCGGCGTGGGTGTAGTGCTCGGGGGTGGGCATGGCGAGCTGCAGCAGCGGGTCGTCCTCGCGGGTGGAGGGGAACCCGCCGGCGGTGAGGTCGATGACGACGATGTAGTCGGCTTCTCTGCCTTTGGCGCTGTGGATGGTCGAGTAGTCGACCTGCAGGTGGTCCCAACGCGACCTGAGAGCGTCGTGGACCTGTCTGCGGCTGTCGTTGTAGCGGCCCAGGATGGTGACGTGGAGCCGCCGCCCGGGCGGCGGCGGGACCGTGGCGTCCAGGTGCCGCAGGTAGCTGATGACGGTGTCGCTGTACTGCTGCCGGCCGCGCGGAACCAGCGAGACGGCGACTGCCCGCAGCGCGGGTGGGTGTTCGGGCTGGTGCGAGCGCACGTGCTTGGGGAGTTGATCGGGGTTCTTGGTGACGAACCGGCTGGAGATGTCGCAGATGCTCTGCGGGGACCGGAAGGTGCGCTCGAGCGGGAGGGTGACGCCCGCGCCGAACCACTCGGTGAAGCGGGTCATGACGGTCAGATCCGACCCGGCGAAGCGGTTGATGGACTGCCAGTCGTCGCCGACGGCGAACAGGTACCGCCCAGGTGTATCCAGGAGCGCGCGGACCAGGCGGGATCGCGCGTGGCTGGAGTCCTGCAACTCGTCGACCATGACCAGCTCGTAGGGCGAAGCCCAGTGGCCGGCTTCGATGTGGTCGGCGGCGAGGTTGATCATGTCCTCGAAGTCGATCTCGTTGGCCTCCCGCAGGGTGCGGTCCCACTCCTGGACGACCGTGTCGAACAGGTCGAGGAAGCGGTGTGCCCGCATCCGGTCACCGGGCATCCCGTCGACCCGGTCGCGGAGCTGCCGCCCGGTGAGCCGGTTGCTCTTCACGTGCGTGAGGAAGGTGCGCATCACATTGATGAGCTGACCGAACCGCACCGGCTCATCCCCGACGGCTTCCCGGTCCGGGTCGGGGTCCAAGACGATCCCGCGTGCGGTCAGTTCCCGGGTCAGGTCGTCGAACGCGGTGCCGTCGCGCAACGTCGCGGACGTGGTCTCGATCAGGGTGGTGCCGTAACGGGCGTGGGTGGCCCGTTTCCAGGCGACTCCGTCGAGGTAACCGGTGAAGTGCGGGGGCGCCTGCCCATGCTCGTCCAGGGCGAAATGCTCGTAGTAGACGTCGATGTCGGGATAGTAGAAATCGGGTCGGTACTGCGAGTGGTGGTCGTCGGCGGTGTCGTGCTCGTAGTTCTGCTCGTAGCGGTAGCTGACGCCGTTGTAGAACAGCCAGTTGGCCAGCATCAGCTCCTCGCGGCTCTTCACGACCTCCCCGTTGAGGGTGCGGAACCCCGACCGGCGGGTGTCGGAGTCCCACGCCTCGGGTTCCTCGACCTCGTCGAAGTCGGTCAGCGGCCGGCCGAACACCAACCGGAACAGGTCCCACTGCACGCGGAACCGCAGACTGCGGTCACGGAGCCTGTCCACGACCTGTTCCAGCAGGGTGACCCCCTCCCCCTCCCCCGCTGCACCGAGACCTTTGGCGACCCTCGGTTTGCGGTGCGATGTCTCCCCCAGCACCCGGAGACCGAAGGCGTGGAAGGTGCTGGCGGTGACGAGCTGACCGCCGTCACCGACCCGCTGCTGCACACGGGTCTGCAGCTCCTCGGCGGCCTTCCTGTTGAAAGCCAGCATCAGGACCCGCTCCGGCGCGACGAGCCCGTGGTTGATGGCGTAGGCGGCGCGGGCCACCATCGTCGAGGTCTTCCCGGAGCCGGCGGCGGCGACGACCTGGACGCGGTTGTCGAAGCACACCACCGCCCGGATCTGCTCCTCGGTCAACGGGGACGACTCCACCGTCGCGAAGAACTCTGCTCGCCGTCGGGCTTCGTCGACGAGGAACCGCTCGTTGCGGGCCCTGGCGTAGCGCTCGAGCGGGGTGTCCCACCACTTCAACGCCTGATCAACCGCCTCTGGTTGCTCGGCCAGGTAGGGCTGTAGCTCGTCGGCAGCCCGGGCCTCCTCGAACCGCGGGTCCGGGGCTGGGCGGGTGCGCTGCCAGTGCTCGACCAGCTCCATGGGCCACCAGCGGTCCCACTCCAGCATCTGCTGCTGCAGCTCATCGACCCAGGGCAGCACCATCGCGAGTCCCTGGTGAAATGCGCCCCGCAGGTCCGCGAGGTGTCGGCACCGCTCGAGGACGGCCTGCAGGGAACGGCGTCGACCGGTGCCGAGCCCCGCCAGCGTCGCCGATCGACCGTCGGCCTGGCCGACGATGACGGTGGACCACAGCCACCCCGGCCGAACCGAGACCGAGTCCACCGGCAACCGTCGATCGCCGGGAAACGCCGGGTCGGACGGCTGGTGCAGAGTCGCGGTCAGCCGCTGCGGGTCGATCTCCAGCGACCACTCTCCAGCGCCCCCGAAGAGCCGCCCCCACACCGACGGCTCCCACACTCGCGGTCGTACAGCAGCTGTCGGGTCCGCTGGCTGAGCCACCGTTTCCTCCGGGTGAGGCAGGGAGCGTGCCGAACCGCATCGGCGACGCCGGGGTGGGTGATGTCGTCGCCGGATATCGCAGAGCCTCCCCCTGAAAGCTCAGAAGCGGTCGCTCCTCCGGCAGTGTGCTCCCCGAGCGAGCCCTTCGCCGCTTGAACAGGGCAGTTCCCGCGTCCGACAAGATCCTTCGCTCCGGAGCGGAGCGACTTCCGCCGATACCGAACGGCGGCATCGATGCGCCTGCGGTGCTCCGGGTCCGGGCTGAGACGGCGCACGCCCCCGGTGCCGGGACCGGCGCCGGGGGCGTGGGAAGGTGGAGCGGACGATCAGGCGGAGGCGCCGACCGGGACCCGGGTCGGGCCCTCGGAGTTGAGCCCGTCACCGTTGGGGCCGTTGTAGCGGGCGACGTCCAGGATGCCCTCCCGCTTGGCCACGATGACCGGGACCAGCGCCTGGCCGGCCACGTTGGTGGCGGTGCGCATCATGTCCAGGATCGGGTCGATGGCGATCAGCAGACCGACACCGGCCAGCGGCAGACCGAGGGTGGACAGC
>JBQGEH010000536.1:0-4054 GCA_052039515.1 Nakamurella sp.
CAGCGGGCAGGCCGCGCTGGTCCGCGTCATGTCGATGGTCAGCTTGCCGCTGTCCAGGGACAGGTCGTAGACGAGTCCCAGGTCGACGATGTTGACGCCGAGCTCGGGGTCGACGACGTCGCGGAGCGCCTCCTCGACCTCGTCGACCTGCTCGTCGGTCATGCCGCGGGGACCACCGACGGCGGCCTCGGCCGAGGGGGTCGCGGCGTCCAGGTCGGCCGCGCCGCGGCCGCCCCGGTCGGCGCCGGTGTCGACGACGGATTCGGTCATGATGCCTCCCCTGCCGCCGACGGCGCGGCGGCTCCACTGTCGGCCGCCGACTGCGCGGCAGCGTCCTTGAACGCCATCCAGCCCAGCAGCGCGCACTTGACCCGCGCCGGGTACTTCGACACGCCGGCGAAGGCGATGCCGTCGCCGATCACGTCCTCGTCACCCTCCAGGGTGCCGCGGGACGTCATCATCGTGGTGAACTCGCCGAGCACGTCCAACGCCTCACCCAGCGTCCGGTCGATGACCAGGTCGGTCATCACCGACGTCGACGCCTGCGAGATCGAACAGCCCAGCGCCTCGTACGACACGTCGAGGACCTTCGCCTCCCGGCCGTCGCCCTCCAGCTGCACCCGCAGCGTCACCTCGTCGCCGCAGGTCGGGTTGACGTGGTGCACCTCGGCGCCGAACGGCTCCCGCAGGCCCGCGTGATGCGGGTGCTTGTGGTGGTCCAGGATGATCTCCTGGTACAGCTGCTGCATCTGCATCCCGGTCACCCCGTCCCGAAGAAACGCTGCGCCTCGCGCACCGCGCCGGCCAGCGCCCGCACCTCGTCCGGCGTGTTGTACACCGCGAACGACGCCCGCACGGTCGCCTGCACCCCGAACTTCCGGTGCAGCGGCCACGCGCCGTGGTGCCCGACCCGGACGGCGATCCCGCTGTCGTCGAGGATCTGCCCCACGTCGTGCGCGTGCACCCCGTCGACGAGGAACGACACCGCGCCGCCCCGGTCGACCGCGTCGGCCGGGCCGATGATGCGGACCCCGTCGATGGCCGAGAGTTCCCGCAGCGCGAGCTCCGTCAGCCGGTGCTCCCAGTCGGCGACCGCGTCCATGCCCAGGTGCGACAGGTAGTCCGCGGCGGCACCGAGCCCGACCGCCTGGCTGGTCATCGGCACCCCGGCCTCGAAGCGGGCCGGCGGCAACGCGTAGGTGGCGTGGTCGATGAAGACCTGCTCGATCATCGAGCCGCCGGTGATGAACGGCGGCATCGCCGACAGCAGCTCGAAACGTCCGTACAGGCACCCGATCCCGGACGGACCGAGCATCTTGTGGCCGGAGAAGGCGGCGAAGTCCACGCCGAGGTCGTAGAAGTCGACCGGCATGTGCGGCACCGACTGGCAGGCGTCCAACACGACCAGTGCACCGACCGCGTGCGCGGCGTCGACCAGCCTGCGCACCGGGTTGACGGTGCCCAGCACGTTGGACTGGTGGGTGAACGCGACCACCCGGGTGCGCTCGTTGATCAGGCTGTCGAGATCGGTGAGGTCGAGCCGGAAGTCGTCGCCGACCGGGATCCAGCGCAGGGTGGCGCCGGTCCGCCGGCACAGCTCCTGCCACGGCACCAGGTTGGCGTGGTGCTCCATCTCGGTCACCAGGATCTCGTCACCGGCACCGAGGGCGAACCGGCGGCCGGACGAGGTGTCCGGCACGAACGAGGCGTTGCCGAAGGCGTAGGCCACCAGGTTGATGCTCTCGGTGGCGTTCTTGGGGAAGATCAGCTCTGACGGGTTGGTCACCGCCGCGAACGCCGCGATCCGCTGCCGCGCCGACTCGAAGGCGTCGGTCGCCTCCTCCGAGAGCTGGTGCGCACCACGGTGCACCGCCGCGTTGGAGGTGGTGACGTACTCCTGCTCGGCGTCGATCACGCCGATCGGACGCTGGCTGGTCGCCCCGGAGTCCAGGTAGATCAGCGGCTTCCCGTCGCGGACGGTGCGCTCCAGGATCGGGAAGTCGGCGCGGATGGCCGCGAGGTCCAGACCCAGGTCAGCCACCGCGGTCCCGGTCGCCGGGACGGCATCGACGGCAGCCGCCGAGGTCCCGGCGGCCGGATCACGGTAGGCGACGGTCATGCGGACGCACCAGCTCCGGTGAACCGCACGTAGCCGTTGGTCTCCAGCTCCTCGGCCAGCTCGGCGCCGCCGGACTCGACGACCCGGCCGGCCGCGAACACGTGCACGAAATCGGGGGTGATGTAGCGCAGGATGCGCGTGTAGTGGGTGATGAGGAGAACGCCGACGGCATCACCGTTCTCGGCGGACGACGCCTTGTAGCGGTTCACGCCCTCACTCACGATGCGCAGTGCGTCCACGTCCAGGCCGGAGTCGGTCTCGTCCAGCACGGCGAACTTCGGCTTCAGCAGGCCGAGCTGCAGGATCTCGTGGCGCTTCTTCTCACCACCCGAGAAGCCCTCGTTGACGCTGCGGTCGGCGAACTCGCTCTCGATGACGAGGTCGCCCATCGCACCCTTGACCTCCTTGACCCACTTGCGGATCGGCGGCGCCTCGCCGCGGACGGCGGTCGCGGCGGCGCGCAGGAAGTTGCTCATCGAGACGCCGGGCACCTCGACCGGGTACTGCATGGCCAGGAACAGGCCCGCCCGCGCGCGCTCGTCCACCGACAGCTCGAGCAGGTCGACACCGTCGAGAGTGACCGACCCGGAGGTGATCTCGTACTTGGGGTGACCGGCCAGCGAGTCAGCCAGGGTCGACTTGCCGGAGCCGTTGGGCCCCATGATCGCGTGCGTCTCACCGCTGTTGATGGTCAGGTCGACGCCGCGCAGGATCTCCTTCGGCGCCTCGTCGGTCAGGACCGAGACGTGCAGGTCGCGGATGTCCAGGGTTGCCATTGCGCTGTGCTCCAAGAGGTTTCAGTGAGAGAGGTTCAGATGCCGGCGATCTCGAGCTCGCGCTCGACGATCTCGTTGACGTGCTCGACGACGGACGGGATCCCGACCCGGCCGAGCACCTCGCTGAAGAAGCCGCGCACCACCAGGCGACGGGCGACGTCCTCCGGGATCCCGCGGGACAGCAGGTAGAACAGCTGCTCGTCGTCGAACCGGCCGGTGGCACTGGCGTGTCCGGCGCCGACGATCTCGCCGGTCTCGATCTCCAGGTTCGGGATCGAGTCGGCCCGGCAACCGTCGGTGAGCAGCAGGTTGCGGTTCATCTCGTAGGTGTCGGTGGCCACCGCGTCGGGACGGATGACGACGTCACCGACCCACACGGTGTGCGCGCTCGCGCCCTGCAGCGCACCCTTGTAGAAGGCGCGGCTCTTGCAGTGCGGGGCGGTGTGGTCGAGCACCAGCCGGTGCTCCAGGTGCTGGCCGGCGTCGGCGAAGTACAGGCCGAGCAGCTCGATGTCGCCGCCGGGGCCGTCGTAGGCGCCGGTGGAGAAGATGCGCACCAGGTCGCCGCCGAAGGTGAGCACACTGTGCGTCAGCGACGCGTCGCGGCCGACCTTGAGCCGGTGGTGCGACAGGTGCACCGCGTCGGCGGCCCATTCCTGCACCGAGGCGTAGGTGAGCTTCGCCCCTTCGCCCACCACGATCTCGACGTTCTCGGTCAGCGTCGCGCTGCCCTCGTAGGTCACCGTGACCTGGGCGGTCGCGTGGTGGCCGAGCCGGACGACGAGGTGGGCGGCGGCGGCGTTCTCGGCCGACAGGCCGCGGAAGGTGATCGAGATCGGCTCGGCCACCGACGCCTCGGCCGGGATGTCGACGAGGAACACGTCCGGGGACTCGTTCCACGCCCGCGCGGCCGGCCGGTCCACCGGGTGCTCACCGGAGGCGCCGCGGACCCAGTCCGCGGCGGCACCGGCCAGGGAGACCGCGGAGACCTCTTCCGGGGCGTCAATCTCGATCTCGTAGTCCACGCCGGCGCGGCCCGTCAGCGGGGTCTCGTCGTGCAGTCCGCGCAGCCGACGCAGCGGGGTGAACCGCCACGCCTCGAACTTCGCGGTCGGCACCGGGTGGTCGGCGAGGTCGGTCGAGACGACCCGGGTCATGT
>JBQGEH010000537.1:0-5301 GCA_052039515.1 Nakamurella sp.
GCGCCGCGGTCCGGCCGGTGGTGCGATCGCCCGTGAGAGGCTGGCGCCCATGTGGTCCCGGGTGGTGCAGCTGGTCGTCTCGTGCGCCGTGCTCGGTGTCGGCGTCGCCCTGCTGCTCGCCCCGGCGCTGGGCTCGGACGGCTTCTCGACGATGGTCAACGGCCTGGCGATCGCGCTCGACGCCCCGTTCCTGCTGGTCAACGTGAGTGTCGGGGTGATCCTGGTCGGGCTGGCCTGGCTCAAGGGGCGGGCACCCGCGTTGGGCACGGTGGTGCAACCGGTCGTCACCGGCACGGTGGTCACACTGGTGCTCGACGCCGTGGCTCCGCCGACCGGCCTGCCCGCCCGGATCGGGCTGCTCGTCCTCGGGTTCGCGGTGGTCGCCGTCGGGGTCGCGGGCTACCTCGGCAGCCGCACCGGCGCGGGACCGGCGGAGGCGCTGTCCACCGCGTACGACCCGCCCATCCCCTTCCGGTGGAGCTACAGCGTCTTCCAGGGCGCGAGCGCGGTGCTCGGCTGGGCGCTGGGCGCGGCCATCGGTCCCGGCACCCTGCTCGTCGTCCTGGGTCTCGGTCCCGCGGTCGATCTGCTGGGCCGGCTCTCCCCGCGGCTGCGCGTCGAGGCGGCCTGACCGTCAGCGTCCGGGTGCGAGGTCCCAGGACTCGCAGTGCCAACCCCGGTCCGGCGACCCGGTCACCACGATGACCCCGGTGTTGACGAGGTAGTTGGCCAGCGCGAACTCGGTCGTGATGTTCCCGCAGCGGACCGCCGTCCAGATGCGCAGCACCCCGCCGTGGCTGACCACCACCGCGGTGTCGTCGCCGGCCGCGGCGACCTCGGCGAGCGCGCGGTCCATCCGCGCGACCAGGTGGTGCCCGGACTCGCCGCCCGGCATGACCGGGTCGAGGTCGCCGGCGATCCAGGCGTGCATGACGCCGAGGAAGACCTGCAGCGCCGCCTCGTCGCTACGGCCCTCGAGATCACCGGCGCTGAACTCGCCGAGCGCAGGCCGGACGATCGGCGTCAGACCCCGGTGAGCGGCCAACGGAGCCGCGGTCAGTTGCGCCCGGAGGTGCCCGGACGACCAGATCGCGTCGATCGGCTCGTCCCGGAAGCGGTCGACCAGGGCGTCCGCCTGCACCTGGCCCCGGTCGGTGAGACCCGGCCCGGGCGGTGCGGTGTCCAGCGACCCCGCGACGTTGCCGGGGGTTTCGGCGTGCCGGACGAGGATCAACCTCATCGGTCGCGGAGCCCGTCCACGAAGGCCCGGGCCGCCGCGAACGCCTCCGGCGAGGCGAACGCCGGCGGGGTGTGGGCGGTCCCCACGCCGCGCGGATAGGAGCCCAGGAACCGCACCCCGGCCGAGCGGCGGTGCAGGGCGCCGATCGCGTCGGCCATCGCCGGGTCGGCGACGTGACCGTCCGCGTCGAGCAGGAAGAAGTACTTGCCCAGCTCCGAGCGGGCCGGCCGGGACTCCAGGCGGGTCAGGTTGATGCCCCGGTTGGCGAGCTCGGCGAGCACCGCGAGCAGCGAACCGGGCTCGTCACGCACGTACACGACCAGCGACGTCCGGTCGTTTCCGGTCCGCGGCACCGCCACCCCGGGCCGGCGCAGCAACACGAACCGGGTGACGGCGCCCCGGACCTCGCCGATGTCCTCGGCCGCGGCGACCAGGCCGTAGCGGCGGCCGGCGTGCGGTGCGGCGGCGGCCGCGTCCAGCTCGCCGGCGGCGCCCGCGGCGGCCGCGGCGGCGGTCGCGCCGAACACCACGCTGTCCGCGTCCGGCAGCCGGGACGTGACGAAGCTGCGGACCTGCGCGTGCCCGTGCGGGTGCGAGCCGACCCGGCGGATGTCGGTGAGCGCGGTGCCGGGTCGCACCAGCAGGTCGAACCGCACGGTCACGAACGCCTCGGCCGCGATCGCCAGCGGCTCACCGTGGGTCAGTTCGTCCAGGGTCAGCGGCACCGCGCCCTCGACGGAGTTCTCGATGGGTACGCAGGCCGCGTCGACGACGCCGTCGCGGAGGTCGGCGATCGCGGCGCCGACGCTCGCGGCGGGGACGAGGACGACGTCGCCGGCGGCGCGGCGCTGCAGCTCCTGGGTGGCCTGTTCGGTGAAGGTCCCCTCCGGTCCGAGGTACGCCCAGCGCTCAGTCACTCCCACACAGTAGGGGGCGCCCCGGCGCACGTCCTTCCGCCCCCGTTCGCAGACCACCCGCACACGGGCTCTCTACGCTGGCCCGTCATGGCCCTCTCCCGCCTCCTCGCGCTGCCGGCCCCGGCGCCCGATCCGACCGCTCCGGTGGACACCCGGCGGTCGATCCGCATCGAAGTGCTCATCGTCTTCGCGATCACCCTGGGCGCGAGCGGAGTGCGGGCGGTCATCTCGCTGATCCAGCGGGAGCTCGCGGCCGCTCCGCTGTCGGCGCAGCAGGTCAGCGTGGTCGCGCCGCAGTCGTCGGTGAACTGGGCCGACCTCGCACTGCAGCTGACCAGCATCGTCGTCGGCGTCGCCTGGGGCGGACTCGGCGTCTACCTGCTGTGGCGGGCCGGGTTCCGGCTGGGGCGCGACATCGGATTGTCCTGGCGGTGGGGGGACCTCGGCCGGGCGGTCGGCATCGCCGGCGGCATCGGCCTGCTCGGGCTCGTCTTCGTCGTCGTCACCTACCGGATGGGGATCAGCACCCGCATCGCGCCGGCCACCCTGGACGGGCACTGGTGGACGGTGCCCGTCCTGGTGCTGGCGGCGCTGGAGAACGGGTTCCTCGAGGAGGTGCTGGTCGTCGGGTACCTGCTGACCCGGCTGCGACAGCTGCGGGTCGACCCGTGGGTGGCGCTGGTGGCGTCGGCGCTGCTGCGCGGCTCGTACCACCTGTACCAGGGGTACGGGCAGGCCGTCGGGAACGTCCTGATGGGGCTGCTGTTCGGGTTCCTGTGGCTGAAGTGGCGGCGGCTGTGGCCGTTGGTCGGCGCGCACACACTGCTCGACGTGGGGGCGTTCGTCGGCTACTACTTCCTCGCCGACTGGTACAACACGCTGCTCGGATGACGCCGCGCCCGTGGTCCGGGCGCGGCGCCGGTCGGCTCAGCGGAGGGTGAACTGCCGCCCGAGGATGCCGTCGCGGGCGCGCCGCTCGGCGGCGGTCAACGGCTCGTCGGAGGCGAGCGCCCGCTGCAGACGCTCCTCGAACGCGAGAGCCGGCTCGTGCCACTCGGTCGGGTGCGCGTCCCGGTCCAGGTCCCACACCGGCACCAGGCGGCCGTGGGCCCGGAACGACCCGACGTAGCGGGAGCCCTCCCCCAGGTCGAGTTCGTCGGCGGCGGCGAGCCGGGCCAGGGCGGCCATCACGGTCGCCTCCTCCTCGGGCCGCACCCACCGCAGGTGCGCCTTCTCGCCGGCGTCGACCCAGTAGGCGCCGGTCAGGTCGGCGATCTTCGCGGTCGGCATGATCGCGGCGTTGGCCCGCTCCAGGGTCAGCGCGACCTCGCTGCCCGGCTCGGCCTCGACGTCCAGCCACCAGCCGAAGGTGTCGTGCACGGTCACGTCCAGCGGCTCGTCGACCAGCAGGTCCTGCAGCCGGTTCCCCGCGGTGGCCCGCCCGACGACCGACAGCACCTGGGACGGGCCCGCCTCCAGCGCCCATTCCAAGGCGGCCGCGACGTCGCGGGACAGGTCACCGGAGTGGGTCTGCACCTGGAGGCCGAGCAGGATCGACCCGTCGGCGCGGGTCAGCGCGGCCGCCGCCGCGGGCAGCACGCTGCCCAGCGTGATCGACGGGGCGTCCGGCCGGTCGATGGTCAGCGGCGCGGTGGCCGACGGCACGAACTCGCGCAGCGCGATCAGCTCGGTCTCCGCGGCCAGCCCCTCGAACGGCCGGGCGATGATCAGGTTCTCGGCGTCGCCCGAGCCGTGGCAGGCCTTGTAGCGACGCCCGGAGCCGCACGGGCAGGGCTGCCGCGGGTTGATCGCGCCGGCGTCCGGGCTGGTGGGGGCGTTCTGGGCCGAACGGGAACGGCGGGATGTCTTCTGAGCCACCCCGCCACGGTAGTGCACCGTCGTGGCCCGTCCGGCCCACGCGGGCGGGCCGCCCGGCGCCTACCGTGGGCTGATGGACCGGCGGCGCAGCGGCGTGATCGTCCTGCTCTGTGCGGTCGTGGCCCTGCTGGTGGTGCCGCGGGTGCTCCGTCCGGGCATCGACGGGACGGCCGCCGCGGCGCCGCTGCCGGCCCCGCCGCCGATCGGCACGTGCGTGGTGCTGGCGCCGCGGTCGGCGACACCGGTGGACTGCGGGCAGCCGCACGACGGCGAGCTGTTCGTCACCTGGACCGCGGACGACCCGGCACGCCCGCGTGACCGGCACTCGCCCGCCTGCATCGACGCCCTCGCCGCCTACCCCGGAGCCGCGGCACCGACCCGCCTGCACGGCTGGGAACCGACGGTGTTCACGCTGTCCACCCGGCTCATCCGCGCCCCGCGCGACCAGCGGGTCGGGGACCGGGCCTGGGCGGGATGCCTGCTGCGGCCCGGCGACCAGTCCCGCTACGACGGCACCGTGCTGGGCCTGCCGGCCGGCGCGACGGACCGGCCGGGCGCGTTCGGTGCGTGCGCGTCCGGCTCGATCTACTTCCGGCTGCCGTGCACCCAGCCGCACACCATCGAGCGGCTGGGCACGATGTCCGGCTCGCTGCCCCGGGACGAGGCGGCGCCGGTCGTGGCCGACGGACTGCCGCTGATCCTGGCGGACACGCTGCGGGAGAGCTGCCGGGCGTTGGCCGTCGACCTGCTCGACACCGCCGACCCCACCCACGGCGGGCAGCTGGACGTGGCCGTCGTGCGCTCGTCGATGGTCCCGGCGCTGACCCAGGACCCGGACCTCGTCGCCTGGTCGGTGGACTGCATCGTCGACAGCGGGGAGCTCCTGCTGACCGACTCCGTCGTCGGCCGCGGCGACACGGCCCTGCCGACGGTCTGAGGTCAGCGGGCGGCGGGCGCCGGGTCGGACCGGTCGTCCGGTACCGCGGCTGTGGGCGGCGGCAGCACCCAGCCGGCCGGCCAGGAGGCGACGGCCGGTGCGGCCTCCCGTGACCACGACCGGGCGAGCGCGGCGGTGAGGACGGCGGTCACCGCCGCGACCACGTCCACCGCGATGTGCAGTTCGACCAGGTTCGCCCGGGACTGCAGACTCCCGTCGGGGAGGAACGACCAGATCGCCGCAGCTAGGGCCAGCAGTCCACCAAGTGCCCAGGACGTCCACCACCACCCGACCAGCCGCTGCGGGGACCGGTGCACCGGCGGCGGGAC
>JBQGEH010000538.1:0-4732 GCA_052039515.1 Nakamurella sp.
TGACCGCCGCGATGAACATCCCCGGCGGGGTGAGCGACACCGCCACCCGGGCCGGCGGGACGTTGGTGGTGACCGCCCAGACCACGGTGACCGTGGACGCCTTGCGACCGCTGCAGCCCACCACCTACGCTCGGCCGGCCGGTGGATGAGACACCCGATCCGCGGTCTCGGCCCGCGGGGTCGGACGGGGCCCGCCGGACACCGGTGCGGTCGGGGGAGATGAAGGAGAACCGCAGTGATTCCTGAGGACCTGGGCTACAGCGACCAGCACGAGTGGGTGCGCCGCGGTGACGACGTCGTCCGCATCGGGATCACCGACTACGCGCAGAACGCGCTCGGCGACATCGTCTTCGTGCAGCTCCCCGAGGTCGGCTCCACGGTCACCTCCGGCGACGCCATCGGCGAGGTCGAGTCGACCAAGTCGGTCTCGGAGATCTTCACCCCGCTGACCGGCACCGTGGTCGCCGTCAACGACGCCCTCGAGGGCTCCCCGGAGCTGGTCAACACCGACCCGTACGGTGACGGCTGGATCTACGAGCTCGAGGTCGAGGACCCGTCGACGGTGGCCGATCTGCTCGACGCCGACGCCTACGCCGAGGTCATCGGCGACGCCTGAGCGTGCCGTCACCGGGCGGCCGGACGGCGGCCCGGGCGACGATAGGATGACCGGACCCTCCGGGTGCCGGCCTGCGCCGCACCTCCCGGGCGGGCCAGCAGTGCGACTGACCGAGCACGTCGACAGCCGTCGACAGGTCCGGCCCGGGGCGGGTCCAGGACCACAGTGACCACACCAGATCGTGCGCGGCGACGGCGACGTCGACCGCGACGGACGACAAGGGAGTTGCCGCGTGACCGAACGGGAGAACGGATCCGAGTCGACCTCGGTCTTCTCAGGCGGGCTGCTCAACCGGGAGCCGGCCGCTGGTGACACCGAGGCCGCCGAGACCGCCGAGGCGACGCTGTCCGGCCTGGAGCCGGTGGCCTCCGGCACCGCGCTGCTCGTCGTCAAGCGCGGCCCCAACGCAGGGTCCCGCTTCATCCTGGACAAGGCCGTGGTGACCGCCGGGCGGCACCCGGAGAGCGACATCTTCCTCGACGACGTCACCGTGTCCCGCCGGCACGCCGAGTTCACCCTGGGCGGCGACGGCTACGAGGTCACCGACACCGGCTCGCTGAACGGCACCGACGTCAACCGGGAGGCGGTCGAGTCCTCGGCGCTGGCCAACGGCGACGAGGTGCAGATCGGCAAGTTCCGGCTGGTCTTCCTGACCGGCGGCCCCGGCGGCCAGGCCGGAAGTACCGCGGACGCGTGACGGACTCATGACGGCTCTCGGTCTGGCGTCCGTGCCCGACGGTCCGCAGCCCACGCTGAGCATCGGTGCGGTGCTGGCCAAGCTGAAGCCGGAGTTCGACGACGTGTCGATCTCCAAGATCCGGTTCCTCGAGTCCGAGGGGCTGGTCACCCCGCAGCGCACCGCGTCCGGCTACCGGCAGTTCACCCACGCCGACGTCGACCGGCTGCGGTACGTGCTGGCCGCGCAGCGCGACCATTACATGCCGCTGAAGGTGATCAAGGACCAGCTCGACGCCATCGACCGCGGACTCGAGCCGGACGGCACGACGGCCCGGCTCCCGCGCGCCCTGCACGCCGCGCCCGGTCCCGAACTGCCCGCCTTCGCCGGCCGGGCGCCGGTGCGGATGACCCGCAACGAACTGCTCGCCGAGTCCGGCCTGGACAACACCCAGCTGCGCGAGCTCGAGTCGTTCGGGCTGGTGCAGCCGGGGTCCAGCGGCTACTACGACGCCGACGCCGCCCTGATGGCCACCACCATCGGCGAGCTCGTGGAGGCCGGGATGGAGCCGCGGCACCTGCGGCCGTTCCGCACCGCCGCCGACCGGGAGGCGACCCTGGTCAGCCAGCTCGTCGCCGCGCAGGCCCGGCAGAAGAACCCGGACGCGCGGGAGCGGGCCGAGCAGCAGGCGGCCCAGCTGGCCACCGTCCTGATGCGGCTGCACGCCCTGCTGGTCAAGGCCGGCATCAAGCGCGAACTGGGCGGCTGACCCGGCCGACCGCGGTCCCCACCCGGGTACCTGATCCCGGCGTCGGCGTTGTGTAGCGTTGTCGCTGAGCAGGAGGGCTGACCGAGATGATCGAAATGCGCATCGTGGGCGTCCGCGTCGAGATGCCCAGCCAACAGCCGATCCTGATCCTGAGCGAGCGCGACGGCAACCGCAGTCTGCCCATCCTCATCGGCACCACCGAGGCGTCGGCGATCGCCATGCACCTGCAGGGCCTGCGCCCCGCGCGGCCGCTCACCCACGACCTGCTCGGCCAGGTCATCACCGCGCTCGGGCACTCCGTGCAGCAGGTCCGGGTGGTCGACTTCCGCGAGGGCACCTTCTACGGCGAACTCGTCTTCGACGACGGCACCACCGTCTCCGCCCGCCCGTCGGACGCGGTCGCGCTGGCCGTGCGCACCGAGATCCCGGTGTTCGTCGACCCGGCCGTGCTCGACTCGGCCGGCGTCGTCGGCACCGAGGGGGAGGACGAGGCCGAGGAGCTCCCCGAGGAGGAGAGCGAGGACGAGGTCGAGCGCTTCCGCGAGTTCCTCGACTCGGTGTCCCCGGAGGACTTCGAGGAGAACAAATAGCCCGTCGGGGACCCGCGTCGTCACACAGCGTGAGGTCACCCTTCGGTCACGGTGGCGGACACGCGCCCCGCGGCGTTGACCCGTCACCCTCGCGGGGCTTACCGTCACAGGAACAACGCTGGTGTGATTCAGCCCCCGGTCGGCACCCGTCGGCCCCCTGTACGGCCGTGACCACGGACCCGGCGGGTCCGGGCCACGACGGTTTCGGCGCGGAAGGTGGACGGCGAATGCCCCGGAGCGAGCAGGAAGCGCTCTTCGAGAACACCGAGCTGCCCGACGAACACGTCGGCTACCGCGGCCCCACCGCCTGCCAGGCGGCCGGCATCACCTACCGCCAGCTCGACTACTGGGCCCGCACCGGCCTCGTCGAGCCGACCGTGCGCACCGCCACCGGCTCGGGCACCCAGCGGCTGTACTCCTTCAAGGACATCCTCGTGCTGAAGGTGGTCAAGCGGCTGCTGGACACCGGAGTCTCGCTGCAGAACATCCGGGTCGCGGTCGACCACCTGCGCGACCGCGGCATCGAGGACCTCGCGGGGATCACCCTGTTCTCCGACGGCACCACCGTCTACGAGTGCACCTCCGCCGAGGAGATCGTCGATCTGCTGCAGGGTGGACAGGGCGTGTTCGGCATCGCCGTCGGCGGCACCATGCGGGAGATGAGCGGCCAGCTCGCCGAGTTCCCGGGCGAACGGATCGGGGCCGAGGACGCCCCGGCGCCGGCCGTGCACGCCGCCGACGAGCTCTCCGCGCGTCGCCGCGCCCGTACCGCCAGCTGAGCGTCCGCCCGGGGCCGCCCCGGGATGACGTGTGCGTCACGGCACGCCCGGTAGGTCGTCCGGGGCCGAAGGGGCACCATGGAGTGGTCGACCACCGATCGCGCCCAGAAGGACCCCGTGACCCACACCCTTGATCGCCCGTCCACCGAGATCGCGTCGACGGGAGCGCCGGTGACCCCGGCGGCCGTCGATCCGACCGACTTCCGCGACCGCCACATCGGCCCCGACCCGTCCGAGACCGCCGCCCTGCTCGCCCCGCTCGGGGTGGGGTCGCTGGAGGAACTCGCCGACGCCGCGGTGCCCACCAGCATCCGGCCCGCCGGCACCGGACACGGCCTCTCGCTGCCGGAGCCCGCCACCGAGGCCCAGGCGCTGGCCGAGCTGCGGGCCTTCGCCGGCCGCAACACGGTGATGGCGTCGATGATCGGCATGGGCTACCACGACACCGTCACCCCGCTGGTGATCAAGCGGAACATCCTGGAGAACCCGGCCTGGTACACCGCCTACACGCCCTACCAGCCGGAGATCTCGCAGGGCCGGCTCGAGGCGCTGCTGAACTTCCAGACCGCCGTCGCCGAGCTCACCGCGCTGGACATCGCCAACGCGTCGATGCTGGACGAGGCCACCGCCGCCGCCGAAGCGATGACGCTGGCCCGGCGCACCTCGCGGTCGAAGTCGCCCCGGTTCGTCGTCGACGCCGACACCCTGCCGCAGACGCTCGCGGTGCTCGCCACCCGCGCCCGGCCGCTGGGCATCGAGCTGCTGGTCGCCGACCTCGGCGACGGGCTGCCCGTCGGTGACTGCTTCGGCGTGCTGCTCAGCTACCCCGGTGCGTCCGGCGCCGTGCGTGACCACGCCGACCTGGTCGCCGCCGCCCACGAGCGGGACGCCAAGGTCGTCGCCGCCACCGATCTGCTGGCGCTGACCCTGCTCCGGCCGCCGGGGGAGATCGGTGTCGACATCGCCGTCGGCAGCTCGCAACGGTTCGGCGTCCCCATGGGCTTCGGTGGTCCGCACGCCGCGTTCATGGCCGTCCGCGCCGAGTTGCAGCGGCAGCTGCCGGGCCGGCTCGTCGGCGTGAGCCGCGACGCCGACGGGGCGGCCGCGTTCCGGCTGGCCCTGCAGACCCGCGAGCAGCACATCCGCCGGGAGAAGGCGACCAGCAACATCTGCACCGCGCAGGTGCTCCTCGCGGTCATGGCGGGCATGTACGCCGTGTACCACGGCCCCGACGGCATCCGCAGGATCGCCGAGGACGTGCATCTCGCCGCGCAGCGGCTCCAGGCCGCCGCCCGCGCCGCC
>JBQGEH010000539.1:0-5024 GCA_052039515.1 Nakamurella sp.
GCCGGGGTCGTCGTGTCGTCGAAGACCGACCGGGCCTACCTGCAGGGCCGCACCGCGGCCGGCGGCTGGTCGCAGCAACGTTTCGCCCGCCGCCGCGGCAACCAGCTGACCGCGTCGCTGACCGACGCCGCCGATGCCGCCGTCCGGGTGCTGGTGCCGTCGGCGCGGCTGCTGGACGCCCTCGTCCTCGCCGGGGACGCCGCGGCGCTGCGCACGGTGCTCGCCGACCGCCGGCTGGCCGCGCTGGAGACATTGCCGCGCCGCGAGTTCCGGGACATCCCGGAGCCGCGCCGCACGGTGCTCGACGACCTCGCCGAGCGCACCACGGTCGTCGAGGTGACCGTCCGGGACGCCTGAGCCGGACGCACGGTCGGTGTCGACGGGTAGCTTGCGGACAGACGCGCACCCGGGGAGGCCTCATGGACAGCACCACCGCCGCCGACCGGCTGGCGTCGGTCCTGACCGTCGGCGCCCCGTCGGCCCGGCTGCGCGCGGCGATGGCCGCGGGCACCCGACCGGACCCGGCTTACGTCGAGATCCTGGTCGCCCGCTGCGCCGTCGAACCCGACTTCGGGGTGCGGGAGATCCTCACCTGGGCGCTGATGCGTCACGACCCGGACGTCACCGTCGACCGGCTGATTCGCGAACTCCGCTCCGACAACCCGCAGGCCCGTAGCCAGGCGCTGCACACGTTGAGCAAGATCGGCGACGACCGGGCGTGGCCCGCCATCACCCCGGACCTGCTGCGCGACCCCGACGAGCGGGTGTCCCGCGCGGCCTGGCGGACCGCGGCGGGCCTGGCCCCGCCGCCGGCACGGCCGGCGCTGGCCCTGGAGCTGTCCCGGCACTTCGGCCGGGGCGACCGGGACGTGCAGCTGAGCCTGTGCCGGGCGCTGGCCATGCTCGGGGAGGCGGCCCGGCCGGTGGTCCGGCAGGCGCGGGTCGACCCGCGTCCGGAGGTGCGGGTGCACGCCATCGCCACCGAGCGGCTGATGGACGACCCGGAGGAACCGCCGTTCGCCTTCCTGGACACGTGACCCGGCCGGGGTGACCAACTCGACCACCACACACCGGAACGGGCGACACCGCCCCGGTAGACTCGTCCCACGTGATCACCGCAACCGGCCTCGAACTGCGGGCCGCCTCGCGGATCCTGCTCTCCGACGTCAACCTCCGTGTCCAGGCCGGCGACCGCATCGCGTTCGTCGGACGCAACGGCGCCGGCAAGACGACCACGTTGCGCGTCCTCGCTGGCGAGGGTCAGCCCTACGCCGGGTCCGTCGTCACCAACGGCCCGCTCGGCTACCTGCCCCAGGACCCGCGGGAGGGTGACCTCAACATCACCGCCCGGGACCGGGTGCTGTCGGCCCGGGGCCTGGACGTGCTCGCCCACGAGCTCGCCAAGGTGCAGATCGAGATGGCCGAGCTGGTCGAGGGCCCGGAGGCCGACGCCGCGGTCAAGCGGTACGGCCGCATCGAGTCCCGCTTCGCCGACCTCGGCGGCTATGCGGCCGAATCCGAGGCCGCCCGCATCTGCTCCAACCTGGGCCTGCCCGACCGCATCCTCGCGCAGCCGATGCACGAGCTGTCCGGCGGTCAGCGCCGGCGGGTCGAGCTCGCCCGCATCCTGTTCGCCGCCGCCGACCAGGGCGACGGCACGATGCTGCTGCTGGACGAGCCGACCAACCACCTCGACCACGACTCGATCGTCTGGCTGCGGGACTTCCTCAAGGCGTTCACCGGCGGGCTGGTGATCATCTCCCACGACGTCGACCTGCTCGCCGCGGTGGTCAACAAGGTGTGGTTCCTCGACGCCGTCCGCGGGGAGCTCGACACCTACAACATGACCTGGCAGCGCTACCTGGACGCGCGCAGCACCGACGAGCAGCGCCGCCGCCGGGAGCGGGCCAACGCCGAGAAGAAGGCGTCCGCTCTGGTCGCGCAGGCGGCCAAGATCGGCGCGAAGGCGACCAAGGCCGCGCAGGCGCACTCGATGGTCAAGCGTGCCGAGAAGATGCTCGGGGGGCTGGACGAGGTCCGGGTCGCCGACAAGGTCGCCAAGATCCGCTTTCCGCAGCCCGCCGCGTGCGGCCGCACCCCGCTCACCGGCAGCAACCTGAGCAAAGCCTACGGGTCGCTGGAGATCTTCGCCGGCGTCGATCTCGCCATCGACAAGGGTTCCCGGGTGGTGGTTCTCGGCTTCAACGGCGCCGGCAAGACGACCCTGCTGAAGATCCTCGGCGGCCGGGAGAAGGCCGACACCGGCACCGTCGAGGCCGGGCACGGCCTCAAGCTCGGCTACTACGCGCAGGAGCACGAGACGCTGGACCCGGACGCGACCGTCTGGGAGAACATCCGGCACGCCTCGCCCGACACCGGCGCGCAGGAGCTGCGCACCCTGCTCGGCACGTTCATGTTCAAGGGCGAGCAGCTGGAGCAGAAGGCGGGCACGCTGTCGGGCGGGGAGAAGACCCGGCTCGCGCTGGCCGGGCTGGTGTCGTCGGCGGCCAACGTGCTGCTGCTGGACGAGCCGACCAACAACCTCGACCCGGCCAGCCGCGAGCAGGTGCTGGAGGCGATCCGCAGCTACGCCGGCGCGGTCGTGCTGGTGACCCACGACGCCGGGGCGGTGTCCGCGCTGCACCCGGAGCGGGTGATCCTGCTGCCCGACGGCACCGAGGACCACTGGAACGACGAGTATCTCGACCTGGTCGAGCTCGCCTGAGCCGACGGTGTCCGCCGTGGAAGAGCCGCTGGTGGTCAGCGCCGTCGTCCTGCGCGACGGTGCCGGCCGGGTGCTGACCGTGCGCAAGACCGGCACGACCGCGTTCATGCTGCCCGGCGGGAAGCTCGAACCGGGGGAGTCCGCCGCCGCGGCCGCCGTCCGGGAGGCCCGCGAGGAGGTCGGGGCGGATCTCGACGAGCGCCTGCTGCGGCCGCTCGGCGTCTTCGAGGCCGCCGCCGCCAACGAGCCCGGCCGGACCGTGTCGGCGACGGTCTTCGAGCATCCGCCGGTGCCCGTCGGCGCGCCCGCGCGGGAGATCGCGGAGGCGACCTGGGTGGGGCTGGACGACGCCCGGCTGGCGCCGCTGCTCGCCGACGCCATCTTCCCGGTGCTGAGCGGCCGGGGCCGGCGCGGCTGAGCACGTCCCCGGGCGGCGGGGCGTCCGGGCGGAAGATCGGCGCGGCTCTCAGCGGACCTCGTCGTCGCCCGCCCGCGGTGACAGGGCCGCCCCGGCGGGGAACGACCGGACGAGCACCTCGTCGGAGCCGGGACCGGACGTCCGGACGAGATGCGCCCTGCCGTTCCCGGCGACGACCGCGGACCCGTCGGCGGCGAACTTCAGCACGGTGTCCTCGTCCAGAGCGATCCCGCTCGCGACGAGACCCCCGGCGACGGCGGCGATGAGGCGGGCCACGGTGCCCCACTGGGCCGCGTGCACGTCGATCGCGAAGGACGTCAGACCCAGTCCGGCGACGACCGTCACCTCGTCGAGGTCCTCGCCGGCGTCTTCCGGGGACACCGGGACGCCGCGGTGCCGCCAGCCACCGACGATCGCCTGGTCGGCCGCCACCGCGGCGCCGCCCGAGAACCCCGCGTAGGGCACCCCGTCGCGCACCTGATCGCGGAACAGATCCACCGCGTCGCCGAGCGAGTCGGCGTAGGCCGGGGTCAGCCCACCGCACACCAGCAGGCCGTCCGCCGTCGCCACGACCTCCCGTTGGTCCACGGTGAGGGACGAGCCCACCGGGATCAGGACGGGCACGGGGGAGCATGCGGCGGTCAGGGTGAGCGCGCGGGTCCATCGCTGTACCTGTTGCGCGCCGTCGCCCTCGTCGACGAGCACACACGCGATCTCCGGTGGGCGGCCTGACGCCCGCCGTGCGGCGGCGCCCAGGAACGGGCCCCAGACCGCGTCCCGGTGCTCGGGTGACCACCCCCCACCGACGAGAAAGATCGTCGGGTCGGTGTCGGGACGTCCTGAGGTCGTCGGGTGCGCGGGCATCGATGTGCTCCGTTCTCGTGATGAGGGACGTGCCGAGTGTCGGTCGGAGACCGGCAACCGCCGCCGCGCCGCGCCGACCACGAGGCCGGCGATGCTCCGCCGTTCCCACGGTTGTCCGGACGACGCGGATGTTCCGCCCCGGCGGACCGGGCGCCTGCTGTCGGCCCGGTCAAGACCGCGACAAGCCCGGTGCAAGGTGTGGCCGCCACGCTCGACGGGTCCGTCCGATCACCACCGGGAGATCATCGTGCACCCCTCGCGTCCCGTCCTGCGTCACCGCCTCCGCCTGGTCTTCCGTGGCATCGAAACCACCTGCATCGCTGTGCTTCTCGCCGCGTCGGTGGTGTATGCAGGGAGCAAGGCGGTGGGTGCCGACCTGAACGTCTCCACGGAGGGCTCGCCGGCGGTGACACGGACCCTGGGTGAGCTGCTGGGCGATGTGGTCACCGGGAGGGTCAGCTGGACGCCGACGCTGACCTGGTCGATGGCGGTGGTCGCGCTCAGCGTGTTCCTGACCGTGACCGCCGTCGTTTCCGTGCGACGCAGGGGCCGTACCTCCGTCGTGCGCCGTCGCGCCGCACAGCGCTGCGATCCCCTGGGAGCCGGCGTCGGCCAATACCGGGGATCCGTAACATCAGCCGGGTGACCGGACGGGGCAGTGACGACGCCGCCCGGGCGGCCGTCGCCGCGTTCGCCGATCGCCAGGGCCGCCGCCCTCGCCTGCTCGTCGCCGGACCACCCGGGCAGCACGCCGACCCCGGGATCGCCGCCATGCTGGCCGGTCTCGGGTGTGACGTCGACGTGGCCGCACCCGCGGACGCGGCCGGGCTCGCCCGGCAGGCCGTCGACAACGACGTGCACGCCGTCGTTCTCACCCCCGCCTCCCCGGCGGACGCGGCCGCCGTCCGGGCCGCTCTGACCGGCAGCGGGGTGCTGCTCGCGATGGCCGGGGGAGCGGCCGACGGCGCCGCCGCGGTGCTCGGAGCCGACCCGGGGTCCGGTCTCACCGTCCTGCTC
>JBQGEH010000540.1:0-4562 GCA_052039515.1 Nakamurella sp.
TCGCGTGGTTCACCGCGTTCGTCGTGTTGCTGTTCTTCACCGACTTCCTGCGGTCCCACGACGCGATGATCTGGCTGTGGACCTGCCTGGCCGGTGGCGTGCTGGGGTTGGCCGGGATGGGCATCTTCAGCTGGCAGCGCAGCGCCGCCCGGCGCGGTCGCCGGGGCGCCCAGACCAGCGCGCTGGACTGACGCCGGGTCAGTCCGCGGTGTCCAGCACCGCGGCGACCGCCCGTAGGTGGTGCGCGGCGGTCGCCAACTCGGCGAGCACCTCCGCGACCGGCCGCTCGCTCTCCACCAGCCCCGCCGCCTGACCGGCATACACCGGGGCGTAACGGATGTCGTCGGCCTGCCGGGCCGCCCGGACCTGGTCCGACGCCGCCACCGCGGCGGGAGTGCCGGCGGCGAGCTCCCCCTCGCGGCCCTCCCACAGGTCGGTGAAGCGGTTGCGCAGCGCCCGCCCGCCGTACGCCGCGGGCCACGGCAGCTGCTGGGCGATGTCGAAGATGCTGCCGTACACCGTGTCTCCGAGCTCGGCGCGCACGATGGCCTCCTGCGCCTCGGCGGACGTGTCGGCCTCCGGACAGCAGGTGAACGCCGTCCCCACCCACGCACCGGCCGCGCCGGCGGCCAGCACGGCCGCCAGGCCGCGCCCGGTCGCGATACCGCCGGCGGCGAGCACCGGCACGTCCACCTCGTTGAGGACGGCCTGCAGCAGCGGCAGCGTGGCGACCTCGTTGCGGCCGTGGCCGCCTCCCTCGCCGCCCCGGACGACGATGATGTCGACGCCCATGTCCTCCAGATCGAAGGCCTCCAACAGGTTCCCGGCCTGGGCGGCGAGCGCGATGCCGGAGTCGTGCAGCGGCGCCACCCAGCGCTCCACCTCACCGAAGCTGACCGACACCAGGTCCGGACGGGCGGCGATGACCTGCCGCATGTGCGCGTCGGACAGCTCCAACGCCCAACCCAGCAGACCGACCCCGTAGGGCCGGCCGGCGTCGGCCGCGAGCTCGAGCTGCGCCTGCAGCCAGCCCGCGGACGCGGTCGGGCTCACGCCGATCATCCCCAGCGCCCCGCCACCGGAGACCGCCACGGCGAGCCGGCCCCCGGACACGCCCGCCATCGGGGCGCTCACCACGGGCAGCTCCAGCTCGAACTGCTCGGTCAGCCAGGTTCGCAACGGAGCTCCTCAGCGCTCGTCGGGCGGCGGCGTGGTGCCGACCGCCGGTGTTCCGAGCCCATCTTCGACCACCCCGGCGGTGTCGCCGACCACCCACGCGGTGGCGGTGTGCCGCAGAGCCGGGTCGCCGGCCAGCCAGGCCAGCACCCGGCCCCACCCGGCGGGCGTCCCGTCGACCCACGGGCCGTCGGCGGCCACCCACCAGGGCACCCGCCGGACGGTGCCGTCCACGTCGACCCGCAGCTCCGCGTCGACCCGGACCCGGGCCACCGCCGCCGGGTCCAGGCCCAGCGCCGCGGCCGCTCCGGACGGGACCACGGGGTCGGAGGTCGCGGTGGCGACCAGCTCGACGGGGTACCGCTCCGAGGCGGTGTCGAGGTCCCACAGCGCGGCGACCGCGGCCGGGTCCGGGCCGCCGGGGACGGTGGTGGCGGGAGCCAGAACCGCGGCGTACCAGGGCAGGTCGACGACGACCGCGTCGTCGGCGTCGACCACCGCGCCGGTCAGCACCCGCACGCCCGGGGGCAGCGGGTCGACCCGCGTGCCGGCCAGCGCGGCGACGCGTGCGGTGGTCAACGGGGCGACCCGGACGGCGGGTACGTCACGCGCGGGATCGGCGACCCGCCGGAGCACCTCGGCGGGGTCACGGGACAGCGCGTCGGCGAGGCCGGCGCGGACGCCGACGGCGGTCGCGACGGAGGCGGGTACCGGCTCGGGCAGCGCGTCGTAGAGGCCGGCCAGGTCGTGGGCGTCGGGCGACCGCCAGGCGGTCGGCGGGCGGCCGGCCAGCCGGGCGTGGCGGCCGAGCCACCACGCCGTCCAGCTCGGCCGGTCGCCCACCGGGGCCAGCGTGTCCCGGGCGGCGGGGTCGGCGGCGATCAGGGCGAGCGCCGCCGGCCACCGGTCGTCGTCGACGAGGTCGAGGTCGGCCAGCGCGCTGAACGCGGCGGGCGGGACCCCGTCACCGATCACCTCGTCCCACCAACGCTCTTCGTCGGGCAGGTCGTGGTCGGGGCCGGTGGCGGCGTCATCGACGATCACCCGGAAGCCGGCGAGCACCCCGGCCCGGTGCAGGACGTCGTCGGACCAGCCGGCGGTCCAGGACGGCCCCACCGTCTCCAGGTCGGCCTCGGCGAGCACGGTGGTCAGCGGCGACCCGGGCAGGGCGAGTTCGGTGGCCGGCCACGGCTCGTCGTCGGCGGTGGTCAGCAGCAGGTCGTCACGCAGCCGCGGTCCGGGCTCGCCACCGGCGGCGATCAGGTCCAGGACGGCGGTGCCCAGCGCGACGACCCGGTCCAGCGGGACGTCGTCCTCCTCCAGGTCCGCCCGCAGCCCGGCCACCGCGTCCAGCACGGCCGGGTCGGCGAGCACCCCGGACGGATCGGCCTCCGCGGCGCCGATCCGCAGCAGCAGCCGCCGCGCGGCCGGCGTGGCCGTGGTCTCCGGGTCGAGCAGCCGCAGGCCCGGGACGGCGTCGACCGCGGACGCGAGCCAGCCCGCGGCACCGTCGGGGACCAGACAGCCGCGGGCGCCGAGCACGGTCCTGCCCCCGGCCAGCAGCATCGGCAGGTCGGCGAGGTCGTCGGCGGCGGCTCCGGTGGCGTCCAGCGCGGCGTACACCCCGGCCCAGAAGCCGGCCGGACGGCTCAGCGACCCGAGTGCGGTGGACAGCGCCGCGAGCGTGAGGGTGCGGACCCCGAGCGAGCGCAACGCGTCCCGTTCGGCGGTGTCGCGGGGCGCGGGCAGCAGCCCGGGGACCGCTTCGGCGGCCGCGGTCAGCAGCTCGGGACCGGCTTCGGGCAGCAGCACGGCCCGGTCGGGCCGCACGGCCGCACCGGAGACGTCGACCAGCAGCGGCGCGCGCCGGACCGCGTCGGTGATCCGCCGGCGCAGCCGCTGGTCGAGTGGGCCGCCGGGCAGGTCCGGGGCGGGCAGCAGGCTCAGCCGGTCGACCGGCGTGGTCGACGCCATCAGGTCGAGGTACGCCCCGACGGCCTCGTCGAGCAGGCCGTCGAGCAACGAACCGGCGGCCAGGTGCCGCCGGCTGTCGTCGACCGGGAAGGTGCCGATCAACCGGGCGGGCAGCCCGAGGGGCTCGTCGGTGGGGGTCGGGGCGTAGACGACGTCGGGCGGTGACGGACGGGTCAGCGGGTGGGCCCAGGTGAGCTGCCAGCGGGTGCGGCGGCGCTGCTCGGTGGGGAGGTCGGCCAGGTCGGCGGGGTCCCAGCGTCCGGTCCGGGTGACGGTGTTCCAGCGGGTGGTGGCCGGGGTGGCCGCACTGTCGGAGATCGCGACGGTGCCGTCGTCGGTGGGCAGCCGGCGCAGCACCCGGCCGTCGACCTCCAGCGTCTCGATGGCGGGCAGGGCGAGCAGCAGGTGGTCGCCGACGTCGCGCACCACGTCGGCCTCGGTCACCCCGGTCCGCAGCGGCAGCCGCACCTCGGTGCTGAACCCGGCGGGCGGCCGCGCGTCGACCGGCCACGGCAACCGCAGCACCGGGACGTGACCGTCGCGGGCGGCGACGGTGGCGGTGAGGTCGGGGTCGTCGAGAGCCGCGACGGCCGCGGCGGTGGCGGCCGCGTCGAAGCGGCCGGCGCCGGTGGTGGACACGACGGCCGGGCTGTCGGTGACGGCCAGCACCGCGGTGAAGCCGACGCCGAAGTGGCCCACCGCGTCCTCGCCGGTCTTGGCCGAGGCGCGTAGCGAGGCCAGCGACGCGACACCGGCCGCGGTCAGCGGGGCGCCGGTGTTGGCCACCCGCAGCTCACCGTCGGCGGTGCTGACGCGGATCCGGGCCGGCTCCCCGGCGGCGATCGCGGCGTCCGCGGCGTTGGCGATCAGCTCGACCAGCACCCGCCCGGCGTACCCGACGAGGGCGAGCGACTCCTCGGCGTTGGCGTCCTCGCGGAGCCGGGCCGGGGAGCGGCGCCAGATGTCCAGCACCGCGGCCCGCAGGGCGGCCGTGCCGAACGGGTCGCCGGGGTCGGTCGGCTCAGGCGTCGGCATCGGCCGGCGCGGGCTCCCCGGGGTCGCTGTCCGTCGGTGCCGCCGGCTCGGCGTCGACCGGCTCGAGCTCGACCGGCGCCTCTTCCAACGGCGGCGCCTCGTCGTCGGCCACCACCGTCTCGAGCACCGGCGCCTCCTCCAACGACGGCGCCTCCTCCGGGGCCGGCACCTCCTCCGGCGACACGTCGTCCGCCGGCGCCGCCTCCACCACCGGCGCCACTTCGGACCCGGTGGTACGGATCTCCAGCTCGCTGTCGTCGTCCCCCAGGAACGCCGCGGCCCCGTCGGCCAGCGCCGCTCCGCGCGGGTGCACGTCCAGCACGGTGTCGTCGATGTGCGACGGCCGGAACCCGGTGGGCACCGGCTCGATGACCAGC
>JBQGEH010000541.1:0-1833 GCA_052039515.1 Nakamurella sp.
GCGGTGGTCGAGGACGCCGTGAACGCGGTCGGAGTCGACGTGAACACGGCCTCGGTGCCGCTGCTGGCCCGGGTATCGGGCATCACCGAGACGCTCGCCGAGTCGATCGTCGCGCATCGCGACCGCACCGGCCCCTTCCGCCGCCGCCGCGCGCTGCTGGAGGTGCCGCGGCTGGGCCCCAAAGCGTTCGAGCAGTGCGCGGGCTTCCTGCGCATCCGCAATGGGGAGGATCCCCTCGACAACTCCGGGGTGCACCCGGAGTCCTATCCCGTGGTGCACCGCATTCTGGATCGGGCCGGCGTGACCATGGCCGAGATCATCGGCAACCAGCGCGCACTTCGATCGGTGCGGCCCGCCGAGATCGCCGACGAACGCTTCGGTGTGCCCACCGTGACCGACATCCTGGCCGAACTCGAGAAGCCGGGGCGTGACCCGCGACCGGGGTTCACCACGGCGAGTTTCGCCGCCGGTGTGGAGAAGGTCGCCGACCTGAAAGAGGGGATGATCCTCGAGGGCGTGGTCACCAACGTCGCCGCCTTCGGCGCATTCGTCGACGTCGGTGTGCACCAGGACGGTCTGGTCCACGTCTCGGCGATGTCCGACCGCTACGTGTCCGATCCGCATGAGGTGGTGCGGTCCGGCCAGGTGGTGCGGGTGAAAGTGGTGTCTGTCGACGTCGAGCGGCAGCGGATCGGGTTGAGCCTGCGGCTCGACGAGAAAACCCGCGCCCCGCGCAAGGAACCGGCCCAGCGGTCGGCGCCGCGGCGAGGATCGGATCAGCGTCCCCGCCGCGATGCCGCTACCGACCGGCGGGGGAGCGGAAGTGCGGGAGGGTCGATGGCCGACGCGCTGCGGGCCGCCGGTTTCGGACGGTGAGCCGGCGCTCCGTCAGCCCGGTCGATCAGCCCAGGTAGACGGGGCCGGCGGGATATCCGCCGCCCAGCGTGGCGATGTGCACGTGGTTGTAGTGGTTGGCGTTGTCCGAGCCGAGATCGGTCATGCCATGCGGGGCGCCGTGCGTCGGGTACATCGTCTGCCGCCAGATCACGTGTGCCACGCCCAATCGGTCGGCGTTGCTCAGCGCGAACGCCACGATGGCATCTCCGAGAGCGATGCCCGCGGGGGAGTTGTAGTCGGGGATCATCACGTCGACGGCGAGACCGTCGGGATGCCACCTCAGTGCATCGGGGCGCACCCCGCCGATGCGTTGGATCTCCGGGAAGATCGCGCTGACGGCGCGGGCGACCAGGATGGTCTTCACCTGCATACCGGTCTCCGAGCCGACGGTGGTCGGCAGCGCGGCGTCGAGAGTGCGGTGCATCGACCGCGAGGCGGCGAGCCGCAGACCGTCGTCGGCGGGGACACTGCGGTACTGGGCGGTCGGTGAGCTGAGCGCGACCACCGAGGCGCAGCACGGCGTGGCGGTCACTGGGTCGGCGGGTGCGGAATGCGGGGTGTGGATCGAATCGGCCCCCGAGCACAGCAGCGCCAGCGCGGGGAGCGCTACAGCGGCCGCCGGCGCCGCCCACCGAGGACGGCGCTTGGTGGCTAAGCGATGTCTGCCCACGGGCCCGCACGTTACCGCGACATGAACGGTGTCCAGCAAATCCGCCTCAGGCGATGTGGGACAGCGGGGTCCCGAGCGGCCGGCAGGTCACCTGCGGCGAAAGCCCTGGTCATACGCATGACGCGCGAGATCGCGTCGCTGGCATTAGGCTCGCCGTCGGCGGCTTCGTGTGGCCGGTGTAACACCGGTTCCGGGTCGCCCGATGAACCACAGACACCGGCTTCGACACCCGAAGGAGATGCCGTGGGCGCAGTTCTGGGGTTGTC
>JBQGEH010000542.1:0-1668 GCA_052039515.1 Nakamurella sp.
GCGTCCGCACGCTCGGCACGGTCAACCGCGCCATCCCCAGCGGGGGCTACCAGCGCACGACGCCGATCGCCGGCGCCGAGGACTTCCTGGCCTCCGTCCCCCTGCCCGCGGGCACCGACGAGGTGTGGGTGAAGGCCGACCTCGACCTGCGCCGCCGGAGCACCGGCAACGGCGACACCCGCGCCACCAGTCCCACCGCCAACACGGTGCGCTTCCTCTACAGCCTCGACGGCACCACCTGGCAGCAGCTCGGCGGTGCCTACCCGAAGATGGCGTCGTGGGAGGGCTCCCACTTCAAGGGCCAGCGGTTCGGGCTGTTCAACTACGCCACCGAGAGCCTCGGCGGCCGGGTCGACTTCGACTACTACTACCTCTCCTCGGCCCTCACCGGTGACGGCGCCGCCGTCAGCACGGCCGACCTCGACTGGCTGGTGGCCGAGGCCGAGGGCCTGACCGCCGACGACTGGACCCCGGCCTCGTGGGCCGCCGTCGAGAAGGCGCTCACCGACGCCCGCGCGGTCACCGCGCCGTCCACCCAGAACCAGGTGGACGCCGCCGCGCAGGCGCTCAACCAGGCGGTCACCGAGCTCGTCGCGACCGATGCCCCGGAGCCGGAGCAGCCGGCGGCGACGTCGGTGCAGGTGTCGCGGGTGCGGATGGCCTACGGGCGTCCGGCGGCGTTGCCGGTGCGGGTGTCCGGTGCGACGTCGGGCCGGGTGCAGGCGGTCGTGGGTGGTCGGACGTTGACGCGTCAGGTCGACGCGCAGGGTCGGGCGACGTTCGTGCTGCCGGCGCGGTCGTTGGCGCCGGGCACGCGGTCGGTGCGGGTGAGCTACCTGGGCACCGAGGAGTTCGCGGCGTCGTCGGCGTCGGCCACGGTGGTGGTGTCGAAGGCGGCCGCGCAGGTGCGGACCTCGGCGCCGGCGCGGGTGGCGCGCGGTCGGGTGTACGCGGTGACGGTGCGCGTGGTGGCGCCGGGTGTGACGCCGGGTGGCCGGGTGCAGGTGGCGGTGGCCGGGGTGCGTGCGGTGCCGCGGCTGGCCGTGGTGCGCAACGGCCGTGCGGTGGTGCGGGTCCGTGTGGCGGACCGGGCCGCTCCGGGTGTGAAGCAGGTGCGGGTGCGCTACCTCGGTGACCGGTTCACCGCCCCGCGCGCCGTGGTCCGCACGGTCCGCGTCACCCGCTGACCGGACCCGGTCGACAGAACTTTCCCCCCCGACAACCTGGAGAGAGAGAAACCCCATGAGGTGGATGAAGAGAACGCGGGTGACCGCCGTGACGGCGGCGCTCGCGACGGGGGCGGCGTCACTGCTGCTCACCGTGGGCTCGCCCGGCGCCGCGCAGGCCGCGCCGATCGGCGAGGACGTGATCACCAACGGCACCTTCGAGGACGGCGTCACGCCGTGGGCGGGGCGTGCCGGTGCGAACGTCGAGCGCACCACCGCCGAGGCCCACAGCGGCAGTGCCAGCCTGCTGGTGAAGGACCGCACGTCGTCGGTCACCGGCACGATCCAGCGGCTCACGGTCGAGGCCGGCGCCACCTACGACGTCTCGTTCAAGGTGAAGTACACCGACACCGCCTCGACCAGCCCGGTCACCTTCAACGGCACGGTCGACTACGGCTCGAACCAGGGCGGCGACCAGTACGTGATCCTGGTCAGCGGTGCG
>JBQGEH010000543.1:0-1809 GCA_052039515.1 Nakamurella sp.
GCATGGTGAGCGCACCGACCGTCAGCCCGATCGCGTGCATGGCCCCGGTCCGGACGCTGCAGAGCTCGGCGTCCACCTGCTCGGACGTCCCGGCCGGGTCGAGGACGCCCTCCGGGTCGAGGACGACGATCAGACCGAGGACGGTGCCGGGCGAGCCGACGACGCAGGCCAGCCGGTCTCCCACCCGGAGCGCCCGCACCCCGCGCCGAGCGCCGTCGAGCACGCCGTCACGCTGCGGGCGGGTCAGCCGCGTGTCCGAGGCGTTGCCGTCGGCACCCGCCTGCGCCAGCACGCGGCCGAAGGGGCCCTCCACGCTCACCGCCCGGCCGAGGTGGTCGTGGAGCACGTCGGCGAGCCCCTGCTCCGGCGACTCGCCCGTGAGTGCCTGGCCGAGTGCGGCCTGGAAGCGGTAGTCGCGGGCGAGGGCGGCTTCGGCCTCGGCCCGGGTCCGACCGTTCTCCACCGGCCGCGGTCCGCGGTCGCTGCCGGACAGATCGTGCTCGCGACGTTGCGTGATGCTCACGGTGACAGGAATACGCGGGGAGATCGGCGGCGGGCAGCACCGGTGACGAAAACCCGGGCTGGACACGGGCCGCAGAACGAAGACAATCAGACGACGGACGGCACGGCTGACCCACCACGCTCCGACCGACTCATCCGGCGAACCACACGGGATGACGATCGCGACGTGACTGCACGACCGCCTGAAGAGCTGGTCTTCGAGAGCGACGAGCTGGGCCGCACCGAGGAGTTCCTCAGCGCCCACTACGCCCCGATGCGGATCGGGTCGGGAAGCGGCGACCGCTCGCCGGCGCGCATCGCCCGCACCACCGGCGGCAGCGTCACCGTGGACCGCGTCGACCTCGGCTTCACCATGAGCTACGACGTCGAGCCGCTGGGCACCATCTGTCTGTGCGACATCCAGGCCGGCACGATCGACGACCACCGGGTGGACGGCGAGCGGTCCGCCGAGTCGTACGGACCGGGCCAGGTGGTCGCTCTCGCTCCTCCGGACCGTCCCTACCGGGGCCGGATCGACCACGCGCGCTACAGCTTCACGATGCTCGACCCCGCCCTGCTCGGCCAGGTCGCGGCCGCCGCCGCCGAAGACGGACGGCCGGTGCGGCTGCTCGACCACCACGCGGTCACGCCGGCGGCCGGGGCGCGGCTGCGTCGGGTCATCGACCACGTCGACGAGGTGCTGCACGACGGGACCGCACCCCTGGTCGTCGCCACCGCGAGCCAGCACCTGGCCGCCGCCGTGCTGCACACCTTCCCCAACACCGCGCTGAGGGAGCCCACACCCACCGACCGCCACGACGCCCACCCCGACACCGTGCGCCGCGCCGTGGCGTTCATCGAGACCGACCCCGCCCGCGAGATGACGCTGGTGGAGATCGCCGCCGCCGCCCACGTGACCCCGCGCGCCCTGCAGTACGCCTTCGCGCGCCATCTGCGGACCACTCCGCTGGCCTACCTCCGCCGGGTCCGCCTCGACGCGGCCCACCACGACCTGGAGGTCGCCGACCCCCGCGCCGGGGACACCGTCACCGCCGTCGCCGCCCGGTGGGGCTTCGCCCATCCCGGCCGCTTCGCCGGCGCCTACCGCGACGCCTACGGCCGGCCGCCCAGCCGCACCCTGCACGGCTGACGGGGAAGGGGTGCGGGACGGGTCCGGACCGTTGCCCCGTCCCCGCGGGCGATCCGGTCCGGGCCCGTCCCGCACCCTCCTCCGTGTCCCCTCACCGTCAGCCGTGCAGGGTGCGGCGGGGCGGCCGGCCGTAGGCGTCGCGGTAGGCGGTGGCGTAG
>JBQGEH010000544.1:0-1645 GCA_052039515.1 Nakamurella sp.
CGCCGGGCCACCGTGCGCAGCACCTCGTCACCGGC
This sequence comes from Nakamurella sp., assembly GCA_052039515.1. GTDB lineage: Bacteria > Actinomycetota > Actinomycetes > Mycobacteriales > Nakamurellaceae > Nakamurella. The sequence goes on from JBQGEH010000544.1 coordinate 36, forward strand.
CAGGTGCCCGTCGGCGTCGTTGACCGCCTTGAATCCGTCCAGGTCCAGCCACAGCACCGCCACCCGGGTGCGCAGCCGTCCGGCGGCGGCCAGCGCGTGCTCCAGCCGGTCCAGCAACAGCGACCGGTTGGGCAGCCCGGTCAGGGCGTCGTGCAGGGCCAGGTGGTTCAGCCGTTCCTCGGCTTCCCGCCGGGAGGTGACGTCCTCGACCATGGCGACCAGGAACCCGCCGGCGTCGGCGTCCAGTGGACTGACGTTGACCGACACCCAGATGTCCCGGCCGTCGGCGCGGACCCAGCGCGACTCGGCCTCCGGGGTGCCGCTGCGGCCCGGGTCGTCGGCGGGGCGCCGCAGCGGATCCCGGTGGTCGGGGTGCACGAGATCGCCCAGCGGCATCTCCAGCAACGTCTCGGCGGGGTACCCGGTGATCCGGCACAGGGCGGGGTTCACCCGGACCGTCCGGGTCCGCGCGGGGTCGGAGGTGTCGATCAGCATGATGCCGGTCGGTGCGTTGTCGAAGACCTTCTCGAACAGCGACTCGCTCGCCGCCAGCGCGCGCTCGGCGACCAGCCGGGCGGTCACGTCGGTGCCCACGATGATGAAACCGGTGATGTCACCGGCACTGTCGCGCATGGCGCTGCTGGTGGTGGTGACCTGCAGCGGACGGCCGTCGCGGGCCACCCAGGTCCAGCGCCGGGTCTCGGGAATCCCGCGGGCGGCGCTGCCCAGGACCACCGGCAGCACGCCGCGCAGCGTGTGGTCCGTGGCCGCCCGGACACCGAGTTCTCCGCTGCGGACGGCGATCTCGGCCGGGTCGTGGAACGACGGTGGGTCGGCCGCACCGATCAGGTCCGCCGCCGCGTACCCGAGCATCCGCTGGGCGGCGCGGTTGAAGACGACGACCACACCCGTCGGGTCGACGCCGATGATCGCCTGCTCGGTGGCATCCAGCACGCTCGCGAAGCGGTCCCGGTCCTGCGCCACCCGGCGCGACGCCCGCCGGGCCTCGGTCACGTCCTGCACGGTCCCGAGGGCGTAGACCAGCTCGCCTGCGGCGTCCTTGTGCCCACGGCCGCGGCTGTGGATCTCGCGCACGGCACCGTCCGGCCGGACCAGCAGGTGGTCGGTGTGGTAGCCGTCGCCGTGCACGCCGTCCACGACGGTGCCGGCGAGCCGCTGCCGGTCGGGCTCGGGGACCATGGCCAGATACGAGTCGGTGGTCAGTTCCGCCGAGGACGGGTCCAGGCCGAGCACCAGGAACATCTGCTCGGACCACGACGACAGCCCGGTCCGGCTGTCCCAGGTCCACGCCCCGATGCCGGTGAGCTGCTCGAGGTCGCGGTGCACCTGGTCGCGTAACTCCACACGGCCGGGAACCACCGGGTCCGGCGCCGGGTCAGCCGTCGGCGTGAGCGCGTCGACCGGCATCGTCGGGGTGTCCGCGCGCTCGGGTGACAACGTCGTGTCGTCGTCCACCGGCACATCGTGCCATTTCACGGCGCAACGTTCACTCCTGTCGGGTAATCGATCCTGCCTGGATGTCGATCCGACGGTGGGCGACGCACCCGTGCCGGCGCACCCCCGCTTGCTATGAGGCACGTCTGGGCAGG
>JBQGEH010000545.1:0-16390 GCA_052039515.1 Nakamurella sp.
GACCTGTTGCCGCACTCACGCCGCTGGACCTCGACGACCGTCCGACGCGAGGACGACGACGCCGACACCTTCCAGCTGCACGTGTTCGTCGACCGCGTGCACCGCGACGACCCCGCCCTGGAGACGGTCCTGCGTCAGGTCACCGACGGTGTCATCCCGGACGACGTCGTCCTCGCCGCCACCGACCTGAGCTGGTTGATCTGGCCGTACTGCGGCGGTCAGGACGTCATCGCACCGACGCCGGCAGCGCGGGACGCCCTCCGCGAGCGCTTCGCCGGCTGGCTCTTCCCCGCTGCCCCACGGGCTCTGAGTCACGGCCCCTCGCCCACCGGCCCGCCGGCCAACTCGACAGCCACGTCGAGGTGCCCGAGGTGGCGGGCGTACTCCTGCAGCACGTGGAAGGCGATCCACGACAACGCGGGCAGGTCGTCGGTGAACTTGCCGCCGGGCGCGGCCGGGGTGTCCAACGGGGTCGTCCGCAGCAGCTCCCCGGTGAGCGCCGCGCCGTCGTCGAGCCGCCGCAGCAACTCGTCCCGGTCGACGTCGGCAGTCACGTGCCAGCGACCGGCGACCTCGTCGCCCAGTGGCCGCTCCACCGGCTGCCCGAGGAAGCCCCAGACGATCCACCGCCGCTCCATGTGCACCAGGTGCGACAGCAACTCCAGCGGCGACCAGCCCGACGGAACCCGCGACACCCGCAGCTCCGCCGCGGGCAGTGCATCGACCCGGCGCCGTAGCTCGCTCCGGTAGAAGTCCAGGTAGCGGCCCAGAAGCGCCGCGGGATCGGCGATGTCGGACGACGGCTCGGGGAAGTCGGTGGGGACGGCCATGTGTCCATCCTCGACCGGCGGACCCTGGAGCGCCGCCCCGGGTCCCGCTGTGAGCGACCCGCCGCGCCGTGCACCTCCCCGGCCGGGGCCCCGTCCCGCAGGATCGACCGGTGCCCCGCCCCGCCCGACGCCGCGCCACCCGCACGCCCCCCATCGCGACGCCGCACGACCCGGCGCAGGGCCGGCTGCACTTCCTGGCGGTGCCGTTCCAGCAACAGGTCCCCGGCGCTACCTGGGACCCGGCGCACCGCGCCCACGTGCACGTCGCCCCGGAGCTCCCGCCGCACCTCGTCCCCTACCGCTCCGAGCCGTACACCGTGCTCCGGCGTCGCGAGGACGACGCCAACGGCACCCCCGGCCCGCCCCCGGCGCCGGTCGCTCCGATGGTCCCGCGGCCGCACCAGACCGACGGCGCCGCGGTCATCGTGGCCGCGGCCGCCTCCCGGATCGACGGCGTCCCCGCCCGCGGCTTCCTGCTCACCGACGACACCGGCGTCGGGAAGACCGCCACCGCATTCCTCGCCCTCCGGGAGATCGCCGCCGCCCGGGGTCTCACCCGGCTGCTCGTCCTCGTCGACAGGCCCCGGCCGGTCACCGTCGCCCACTGGCGGCACACCATCACCGCCCTCGACCCGGGCGACCTCGACATCCTCATCGCCTCCCCGGACGAACTCCCGCACCTGATGGACGGCCGCCGCCCGCGCTGGACCTGGGACCTGCTGGCCGTCGACGAGGCGCAGCTGTACCGCAACCCCGACACGGCGCGGGTCCGGCGCTTCCGCGCGGTGTCGCGCTTCGCCACCCCGCACGCGAAGGCTCCGTTCACCCTGTTGATGACGGCCACCCCGGGCAACCACCCGGCCGAGCTCACCTACCTCGCCCCGCTGCTGGCCCAGGTGCACGGGGAACCCACCACCCGCTGGACCGACCTCGGCACCCGCCTGCAGGAGGCGGGGCTGCCCCTCACCCGCGGCCGGTACGGCGCCTGGACCTGGGACGACAGCGCCGCCGACGATCCGGGCGCGCAGCGGGCCGCGTCGGCCACCGTCCGCGGCTGGCTGGCCGACGCCCCACGCCCGCTCACGCTGCACCGCTCCGCCCCGTGGGGGCCGGCGCCGCTCGAGCCGATGCCGGTCGCGCTCGGACCCGACGAGCGCATCGCCTATGAGCTGGCCTGGTCGGCCTTCCGGACGGCCCTCGTCACCCTGGCCGAGGGCGGCGAGATCCGTGGCCGTGCCGCGCTCGCGCAGGGCCGGGCCGCCGTCCTGCGGTTCCGGCAGAAGGCGTCCCTGCTCCGGGTGCCGGCCACCGTCGACTGGGTGCTGCGCACCGTCGAGGCCGGCCGACAGGTACCGGTGTCGTGCGAGTTCGTCGCCGCGGCCGCCGCCCCCATCGCCGACGCCGTCGAAGCCGCCGGCGTTCCGGTCGCCCGCATCTTCGGCGCCGCCGCGCGGGAGTCCGAGGCCGAGCGGCTGCGGTTCCAGACCGGCGCGTCCCGGGTCGTCGTCTTCACCCCGACCAGCAGCCTGAGCCTGCACGCGCTCGAGCAGCTGGCCGCGGGCACCGGGTCCGCGACGCGCCGGGAGGCGGTCATGCACACCGTCCGCTGGTCCGGGATCGCCGCCCGGCAGATCCTCGGCCGGTCGCACCGCGACGGCCAGATCTGCCCCTGGCACCTGGCCTACGCCGAGGACACCGTCGAGGAACGCATCGCCCAGCTGCTCGTCGACCGGCTGCGCACGGCCGCCGACATCGCCGGCGCCACCGACGCCGCCGACCTGACCGCCATCGCCACCGCACTCGGCGTCCCCGGCGTGGGCGCGGCCGTCCTGACCCCGGGACGCGACGACGGCTGACCCCGGACGGCGACCGCTGCGGTGCCGCACGGGTCCACCACGCCCGGATCGGGCCATCCCGACCAGCTGACATGACGCACCGTGACCAGCAGGATCACCCGCAAAAACCTCACCTGGTGGCCCACAGTGACGATATGTTGCTGTGAGCGACCAGACCGCGGCGCGGCCACCGGTCGCCGGCCCGGCCGCCCGAGGAGAAGGACGCCCCATGACGACCACCGCCGACCTGCTGTCCCCGACCCGAGCCGTCTCCTCGGACATCGCGCGCGCGGTGCACGTCACCAAGGTGTTCGGTCGCGGCCCCGCCGCCTACACCGCGCTGGACGACGTCTCGGTGTCGTTCGAGGCCGGGTCGTTCACCGCCATCATGGGCCCGTCCGGCTCCGGCAAGTCCACGCTGATGCACTGCATGGCCGGCCTGGACGACGCCACCCGCGGTGAGGTGTACATCGACGGTGTCGAGCTCGGCGGCCTCAACGACAGGAAGCTCACGATCCACCGCCGGGACCGCATCGGCTTCGTCTTCCAGAGCTTCAACCTGCTGCCGATGCTGTCGGCGAAGGAGAACATCACGCTCCCGCTGGAGCTCGCCGGCCGTAAGGTCGACCGCGCCCTGTTCGACGAGCTCGTCACCTCGCTCGGCCTCCAGCAGAAGCTCGACCACCGGCCCGCGCACCTGTCCGGCGGCCAGCAGCAGCGGGTCGCCGTCGCCCGGGCGCTGATCACCCGGCCGGCCGTCGTGTTCGCCGACGAACCGACCGGCGCCCTGGACTCCAAGACCGGAGCGGCCCTGCTCGCCTACCTGCGCGACGCCGCCCACGCCGGCCAGACCATCGTCATGGTCACCCACGACCCGGTGGCGGCGACCTACGCCGACCGCGCCATCCTGCTGGCGGACGGGAAGCTGCGCGGCGAGATCGTCCGACCCGACGTCGACGCCGTCCTGCACGCACTGTCGTCCCTGGCGGTCTGAGTGAAGTCAGCGCTCGCCGGCCTGCTGCTCTACAAGCGGCGGTTCGCCGCCGTCCTGCTCGCCATCGCCATCGGCGTCGGGTTCGCCGCCTCCACGCTGATCTTCACCGACAGCTTCCGCACCGACCTGGCCCGCACCGTCGGTGCGGCCGCGTCGCGGGTGGAAGTCATCGCCCAGCCGCGCGACCCCGCCGCCGGCGCCGCGCTCGCCCCGGCCATCGGCGCGGTACCCGGCGTCGCCGACGTGGCCCCGGTGCACCACGCCATCGTGCAGTTCTCCACCGACAGCACCCGCGGCTACACCCACGTCCAGTCGATCCCGGACGACCCCGCGCTGCGCTGGTTCGACCTGACGTCCGGTCAGTGGCCCGCCGACGCGGCCGACCCGGCCGGCGCCGTCGCCGTGGACGCCGCCACCGCCGAACGCAACCACCTCGCCGTCGGCAGCCCGGTCACCGTCGTCACCGCCGACGGCACCGAGCGGGCCTTCACCGTCGTCGGGCTGCTGGACGTGCACCGCTCCTCGCTGACCGGATCCCGCGACGAGCTGTACACCACCGTCGAGGTGGCCGGCGGGCTGGCCGGCGGCACCGTCGACGAGTACGACGTCACCGCCGCCCCGGGCACCGACCCGGCCGCGCTGGCCGCCGCCGTCGGCGCCGCGCTGGGCACCGCCGCGGTGGTGCGCACCGGCACCCAGGTCGCCGCCGACCAGGTGCAGCTGGCCCTCGGCGGCACCCAGGTGCTCGGCACCGTCCTGCTGGCCTTCGCCGTCATCGCCGGGCTGGTCGCGTCGACCGTGGTCGCCAACACCTTCACCATCCTGGTCCACCAGCGGCAACGGCAGATCGGCCTGTGGCGCTCGATCGGCGCGTCCCGGCGGCAGGTGCGCCGCTCGGTGCTGGCCGAGGCGCTGCTCATCGGCGTGCTCGGATCGCTGGCCGGGGCGCCGCTGGCCATCGGTGCCGCCCTCGTCGCGATGCCGATCGCCTCGCTGCAGGTCTCCAGCCTGACCGTGCACGTCCTGCCGCTCGCCCTGTCGATGGCCGCCGGCATCGCGGTCACCGTGGTGGCCGCGCTGGTCCCCTCGGCCAAGGCGATGAAGGTGTCGCCGCTGGCCGCGCTGAACCTGCTCATCCCGCCGCCGCACAGCCGCAGCCGCGGTCTCACCCGCGCCGTCATCGGCGTCATCATGCTCGCCTTCGGTGGAGCCGGACTCGCGGCCGGCGTCGTCATGCCGTCGCTGGCCGTGGCCATCGGCGGTGGGGTGGTGTCCGCCCTGGGCGTCCTGCTGCTGCTCCGGTCGGTGCTGTCCCGCTTCCTGCGGGTCATCAGCCCCGTCGCCCGCCTGACCGGCACCCCCGGCCGGCTGGCCGCCGCCAACGCCCTGCGCAACCCGCACCGGGCCGCCGCGACCGCGACCGCGCTGACCATCGCGGTCGGCCTCATCGTCACCCTGCAGGTCGCCGCCGCGTCGGCCCGGGCGAGCCTGTCGGCGTCGCTGGACGACCGCTTCCCGCTGGACGTGAGCATCTCCAGCGTCCCCGAGCCCACCCCGGACAGCGCGGCCGCCCGCACCCTCCCCGCCCTGCCCGCCGGGCTCGCCGCCGAGATGCCGACCGTCGAGGGCCTCACCACCCGGACGCTCGACGGCACCCTCGCCGAGCTGCGGGTCAACGGCAGCCCGACCCCGGTCACCGTGCTCGGCACCGGACCGGACGTCGACGGCGTCATCCGCTCCCCCGCCGTGCCGACCGGCCGCATCGCGCTGCCCGACGGGCTGCTGACCCGCTACCCGGCCGGTACCACCGTCGAGCTCGCCGGGCCGGCCGGGACCCTGCAGCTCGCCGTCTCGATCAGCCACCTCGCCCGCGGGCAGCGGGCGACCGTCATCGTCTCCGCCGACGACCTCGCCCGGCTCGACCCCGCCGCCACGCCGGCCGCGATCTGGGGCCGGCTCGCCGACATCGACAGCGCCAACGCCGCCGTCACCACGCTCAACCCGATCGTCGCCCGCTACCCGTCGGTCGCGCTCGCCGGCGCCGCCGTCGACCACGCGTCGATCTGGAAGGGCCTCACCCGGATCCTGCTGCTGGTCACCGCCCTGCTCTCGGTGGGCGCGGTGATCGGCGTGGTCGGCATCGGCAACACCCTGGGGCTCGCGGTCACCGAACGGACCCGGGAGTCGGCCCTGCTGCGCGCCCTGGGCCTGCGCCGCGGTCAGCTGCGGGCCAGCCTGGCCGTGGAGGCCGCGCTGCTGGCCGCGGTGGGCGCGGTGGTGGGCATCGGCCTCGGCGTGGTCTACGGCTGGGTGGGCGCCGCGGCGACGTTCGGCGAGATCGACACCCCGCTGGTGATGGCCTTCCCGACCGGCGAGGTGCTGCTCGTGCTCGGGCTCGCCGTCGTCGCCGGCATCCTCGCCTCGGTGCTGCCGGCCCGCCGGGCCGCCCGGGCGCAACCGCGGGCGGTGCTCGCCGACCTCTGACGGGCCGGGTCTACCGTGGCCACCATGGCCGACCCCACCGACGTCCGGAACGCCCTGCGCACCCTGCTGCTCGACTCCTTCGGTCGCATCCGCGAGCTCGTCGTCAGCACCACCGACGGGCTCACCCGGGAGGTCGCGACCTACCGTCCGGACCCGGACGCGAACACCATCGCCTGGCTCGTGTGGCACCTCACCCGGGTGCAGGACTCGCACCTGGCCGAGCTCGCCGGTGCCGCCCAGGTGTGGACCGACCAGGGGTTCGCCGACCGGTTCGGGCTGCCGTTCAGCCGCGGTGCCACCGGCTACGGGCAGTCCCCGGAGGAGGTCGGCGCGGTGGACGTGCCCGCCGCCGACCTCGCCGCCTACCACGCGGCGGTCGACGCGATGACGACCCGGTTCCTCGAGACCGTGACGCCTGTGGACCTCGGCCGGGTCGTCGACGACCGCTGGGACCCGCCGGTGACGATGAGCGCCCGGCTGGTCAGCGTTCTCGGCGACTGCCTGCAGCACCTCGGCCAGGCCGCGTACCTGCGGGGACTGGCCGAGCGCGACTGACTCAGCGCACCGACGGCTCACGGGCCGGCGCGAGCCGGGTGGCCAGCAGCGGGAACACCGCCACCGACAGCACGCCCGCGCCGACCAGTGCGGCGGCGTTCTCCGGCCGCATCACCCCCGAGTCCCGGCCGATCTCGGCCAGCGCCACCAGCAACGGCAGCGCGGTCGCGGTGAGCAGCGTCAGCTGGATCCTTGCCCGGACGGCCAGCACCCCCCGGTAGACCAGCAGCGCCGGCACCCCGCGCACGACCAGCAGCAGGACGAAGAAGACGGCGAGCCGCAGCGGGTTCTCACCGATCGAGCGGATGTCCAGGGCCATCCCGGAGCTGACGAAGAACACCGGGATGAAGATGCCGTAGCCGACCGCGTCGAGCTTCTCGTCCAGTTCCTCGCTGGCGTGCGCGGTCCGCCGCAGCACCATCCCCGCGAAGAACGCCCCCAGGGCGGCCTCGACGCCGAACTGCTGGGTGATCAGCAGCAGCCCGATGAGCAGCACCACGGTGATCCGCAGGGTCAGCTGCGAGGTCGCGTGCCGACCCTCCCCGACGATGACCGCGATGCGGGTGCGGCCGAGCAGCTTGACCACCCAGGCCACGACGAAGGCGAACGCGGCGATGGAGGCGATGACCAGCGCCTCCCACCAGGACTCGTGGGCGCCCAGGAACAGCGAGATGGCCAGGATCGGCAGGATCTCGCCGACCGCACCGGCGGCGAAGACGTACCGCCCGAACGCCCCGGCGAGCATGCCCTGCTCACGCAGGATGGGCAGCAGCGTCCCGAGCGCGGTGGTGGTCAGACCGATCGCCACCGGCACGAAGGCCTGCACGAAGCCGGCCGCCGCGAGCCCGCCGACGACGGCCACCGCGGCGACCGCGCTGATCAGCCAGGCGAGACCCGCCCGGCGGCCGGCGTCGCTCACCAGCAGCCGCGGGTCCAGCTCGTAACCGGCCAGCAGGAACAGGAAGCCCAGCCCGAGGCCCGACAGCAGTTCGATCTGGACCGGGTCGGCGATGCCCGCGACCTCCGGGCCGATGAGCACGCCGCCGAGGATCAGGAACAGCACCTGCGGCGGACGACCGGGGAGCAGCCGCGACACGATCGGTGCGGCGGCCGCCACCGCCATCACCAGCAGCAGCGCGCCCAGCGGCTGGCCGGTCACGCAGCGTGCCCCGGTGCGGCGGGACGACGGATCGGAACGGGCACGGCGGGTCCCCTCGGCCGACGGTCACGGATTCCCGACGATCTTCCCAGGACGCCCACCCGTCGGGGGCGGTTCCGCGCCGCCGGTGGACGCCCGCCGTCACGGCCGTCACCCTGTCGGCCCGCAGCCGGACGGGGCGCGGGATCGCCCGGAACCGTGACCGGGCGCCGGTTCTCACCGACGGTCACGGTCGTCGTCACGTCGGAGTGAGGACCCTGTGAGAGCCCTCCGGGCTCCCCTAGCATTCGTCACATAGTGCACGAACGCTGTCACTTTGAGTGACAACACGCAGGAAGCGAGCCCCATGTCCTTCTCCGGACCGCGGTCGACCCGGTCCCCCCTCCCGACCGGTCCGGGAGCCGCCCGGCGCGAGCGGCACCGTCGACCCGGTCGACACGGCCGCCGGCTGCTCGGGCTCGGCACCGTCCTGCTGCTGGTGGCGTCGATGCTGACCTGGACCGGCCTGACCGCCGCGCCGGTGGCCGACGCCGCCGTGCGCACCGCGTTCACCGCCTCGTACGCGAGCCAGGAGAACGGCGCCATCGTGCTGACCGGCAACAGCCAGCTGACGTGTCCGGCCGCGGCCGCCGGCTGCGCCAACGCCCGGATCGGCAGCGGGACCGGCGCGGCGCTGAACAACAACAACTACGCGATGGTCTTCGTCGACGCCGACAGCGACGCGACCACCAGCAATTCGACCAGCGCCGACCTCGCGCTGCCCGCCGGTGCGACCGTGCTGTCGGCCAAGCTCGTCTGGGGCGCCCGGCTGCTCGCCGGCAGCAACGGAGCGGCCGCCACCGGCTCGACCTCCTCGGTCAAGGTGCGCGCCCCGGGCGCGGCCGGCTACACCACCTACACCGGCACCACCGCGTCGTTCGCCGCGCTGGACGGCACCCCGTACCAGAGCTCGCTGGACGTGACCGCGCTGGTCACCGCGCAGGGCAACGGCACCTACTGGGTCGCCGACATCGCCGGCGCCACCGGCCTGGACCGCTACGCCGGCTGGAGCCTGGTGGTGGCCTACCGCGACCCGTCGCAGCCGCTGCGCGACCTGCGCATCTACGAGGGCTTCGCCGACGTGAGCAACTCCGCCGGCAACACCAACGTCAGCATCCCGATCTCGGGCTTCCTGACCCCGCCGACCGGCACCGTCCGCAGCGCCGTCGGCGTCGTCGCCTGGGAGGGCGACCGCGGCAGCACCGGCGACAGCCTGTCGCTGGGCAGCACCGTGCTCTCCGACGCCACCCGTCCGTCGGACAACTTCTTCAACGCCTCGATCAGCGACACCGGGACCAGCATCACCGCCCGCAACCCCGGCACCATCAACAACTTCGGCGTCGACATCGGCCGCATCGCCGGTACCAACGTGCTCGCCAACGGCTCCACCAGCACCTCGATCAACCTGACCACCGGTGGTGAGACCTACTACCCGGGCGTCGTCACCACCCAGATCGACCTGTTCACCCCGACCTTCAACCCGATCTCCAAGACCGTCACCAACCTGTCCGGACGGTCCCCGGCCGCCCCCGGCGACACCCTGCAGTACCAGCTGTCGTTCACCAACACCGGCGCCGACTACGCCGACCGCGTCGTCATCAGGGACGCGCTGCCCACCGGGATCAGCTACGTCCCCGGCAGCCTGTCGGTCACCGCCAACAGCGGCGGCACCGGGCCGGTCACCGACGCGACCGGTGACGACATCGGCGAGTACACCGCGGCCGACCGTACGGTGACGCTGCGGGCCGGGTCGGGCGCCACCGCCTCCGTCGGCGGCACGCTCGCTCCGAACGCCACCGTGACCGCCGTGTTCCGGGCCACCGTGGACCGGGCCGCGGCCGGCAGCACCATCAGCAACTTCGCGACCAACACCTACCTCGCGCGCACCATCAACCGCACCTACACCTTCACCGGCAACACCGTGTCCACCCCCGTGCGGGCCGTCGCCGAACTCGCCGTCGGACTGACCGCGAACCCGTCGGCTCCCACCGCCGGCACCTCCACCGTCTTCACCTCGACCACCACCAACGCCGGTCCCAGCGCCGCCACCGCCGTCGTGAGCACCCTGAACCTGCCCGCCGGCACCACCTTCACCGCGGCCGCCGCACCGACGGGGACGACCTGCTCCGCCGCCGGCCAGACCGTCACCTGCACCACCGCGACGCTCGCGGCCGGGGCGTCGGTGGTCGTCCCGGTGACCGCCGCGGTGGCCCCCGGCACCGCCGCCGGTCCGCTCACCGGCACGGTCACCGTCACCGCCGACACCGCCGACGACGACCTGAGCGACAACAGCGCGTCGGCCGTCGTCACCGTCGGGGTGGCCGCCGACCTCGCCCTCAGCCGGACCGCCGACCGCACCACCGTCGACGCCGGCGGCACCGTCACCACCACCTTCACCGCGGTGAACAACGGCCCGTCCACCGCCACCGGCGTGACCGTCAGCGACCCGCTCCCGGTCGGGGTCACCCTGGTCAGCGCGACCGCGCCGGGTGGTGCCGCGTGCAGCGTCACCGGCGGCACCGTCAGCTGCCCGGTCGGCGCACTGGCGCCGGCCCAGCAGGCGGTCGTCACCCTGGTCACCCGCGTCGCCGCCAACACCACGCCCGGTGCCGTGCTCACCGACACCGCCACCGTGACCAGCACCAGCACCGACCCGGAGAGCGCCGACAACGCCGCGACCGGCTCCGTCACCGTCACCGCCGCCGCCGACCTCGCCGTCACCACCACGGCGGCCTCGTCACCGGTCACCGCGGGCGGCGCCCAGACCTACACCGTCCGGATCACCAACAACGGCCCGTCCGACGCCCGCTCGGTCGTCCTGGACGACCCGGCCGCCGCGGGGCTGTCGATCCGCTCCGGCTCGACCACCCAGGGCACCTGCGCGGTGACCGACGGGGCGCTGCGCTGCGCCGTCGGCACCCTGGCCGCCGGCGGCACCGTCACCGTCACCGTGCTCGCCGACGTCGCGCCCGACGCCACCGGCACCGTGTCCCACACCTCCACCGTCTCCGCCGCCACCACCGATCCGGTGACCGGCAACAACACCGCGGTCGCCACCGTGCCGGTCACGCCCTCGGCGGACCTGTCGCTGACCGCGAGCTCCGACCCCGCCACCATCGTCGTGGGCACCCCGGTCACCTACCGCTTCGCCGTCACCAACAACGGGCCGTCGGTCGCCACCGGCGCCGTCGTCACCGACGTACTGCCCGCCGGCCTGACCTACAGCTCCAGCGCCGACGGCTGCACCGTGTCCGGCGGCACCGTCAGCTGCCCGGTGGGCACCCTCGCCGTGGGCGCGACCCGCACGGTGTCCTTCGTCGCCGCCACCTCCGGCGGCGCCGGGACGGTGACCAACACCGCCACGGTGAGCGCGGCCACCGCCGACCCGGCCACTGCCAACAACACCGCGAGCGTGGTGTCGTCGGCGACCGTGCGCTCCGACCTCGGCGTCACCGTCACCACCGGCGGCCCGCTCGTCGCCGGCGGCCCGGTCGGCTACACCGTGACCGCGGTCAACACCGGTCCGTCCGGCAGCGGCTCGACCACCGCCACCGTGACCCTGCCCGCGGGCGTCACCTTCACCGGCGCCACCGGTCCGGCCGGCACGTCCTGCACCGCCGACGGCGCCACCGTCACCTGCACCCTCGGGACCGTCGCGTCCGGGCAGAGCGTCGCCGTCGTCGTCAACGGGACGCTCTCGCCGTCCACGACCGGCACCTCGACGGTGACCGCCTCGGTCGCCGGGCCCAATCCCGACCCGAACACCGCCAACAACTCCGGGACCAGCACCGTCACCCTCGACGCGATCGCCGACGTCGGCGTCACGCTGACCCCGGTGCCCGGGCAGACCCCGCCGAACACCGTCACCGCCGGCACCCGCGTCGACTTCGTGCTGACGGTGCGCAACGACGGGCCGTCCACCGCGGTCGGCGTCGTCGCCACCGGACAGGTGCCGGCGAACCTCACCCCCGTCCTCGGATCCAGCGCGGGCGTCTGCACGCTGCTCGACGGCACCGTCACCTGCGGACTCGGGAACCTCGCCCCCGGGCAGGTCCTCACCGTGCCGCTGGAGGCGGTGGTCAACTCCGGCGCCGCCGCCGGCACCATCACCGGCTCCGCCCAGGTCGGGGCCCGCACCCCCGACAGCACCCCGGCCAACAACACCAGCAGCACCGCCATCACCGTGGTCACCCGGACCGACCTGACCGTCACCCAGACCGTCGATCCCGAGCCGCTGGTCGCCGGCGGCACCGCGGTCGCCACGGTCACCGTCACCAACACCGGGCCGTCCGACGCGGTCGACCTGGTGCTGACCGACGTCCTGGACCCGGCCCTCACCCCGGTCACGGCCAACACCGACCTGGGCGGCTGCACGATCGACGGGAGCACCGTCACCTGCCGCGCCGCCGTGCTCGCCGCCGGCGCGACGGTCACCGTCCGCATTCCGGTCACCGTGGCCGCGTCCGCGACCGGCCCGCTGACCAGCACCGCCTCCGCGACGTCCCCGACCGACGCCGACGGCAGCCCGGCCGCGGTCGCCACCTCCACCGTGAGCCCGCTCGCCGCCCTCCGCGTCACCGCGAGCGCCACCCCCGACCCGGTGGTGGCCGGCACCGAACTGACCGGCGTCCTGACCCTGAGCAACGCCGGCCCCTCCGACGCGGCCGACGTCACCCTGACCACCCCGGTGCCGGCCGGGCTCGTCGTGCAGTCCGTCGCGGCCAGCGACGGCGGCACCTGCACCCTCACCGGCGCCACCCTGGAGTGCAGGTTCGGCACCGTCCCGGCCGGTGCCGGCCGGCAGGTCGTCATCCGCGCCGCCACCGACCCCACCGCCCCCGACGGGCAGACCTACGAGCAGGTCGTCACCGTCGCCTCGCCCACCCCGGACACCGACACGGCGCTGCGCACCACCACCGTCACCGGGGCCGTCGCGGCCCGGGCCGACGTCGGCGTCAGCGTCGTCCCCGTCGGCGACCTCACCGAAGCCGGCACCGAGAAGGAGTACCTGGTCGCGGTGACCAACAACGGGCCGTCGGTGGCCCGCGCCGTCACACTCACCCAGACCATCCCGGCCGGCACCACCTACCTCGCCGCGCTGTCCTCGGTGGGCGGCTGCGGAGAAGCCGGCGGGACGCTGACCTGCACGCTGGGCGACCTCGCCCCGGGCGCGTCGGTCACCGTCCAGCTCAGCGTCGCCGTCGGGGCCGGGGTGGCGGGCAGCACGCTGCGCACCACCGCCACCGTCGCCACCACCACGACCGACCCGGTCGCGGCCAACGACACCGCCACCGCCGACCGGCTGGTGACGGCCCGCTCGAACCTGCAGCTGGTCAAGACCCTCACCACCCCGGTCGTGGCCGGCAGCCAGGTCGGCTACCTGCTGCGGGTGGGCAACCCGGGTCCGTCCGACGCCGCCAACGTGGTCGTCACCGACCCGCTGCCCGGCGGCACCACGCTGGTCTCGGCCAGCCCGTCCGACGACGGGACCTGCCAGGGCACCACCACGGTGAGCTGCCGCTGGCCGCTGGTGACCGTCGGCGGTGAACGCACGGTCACCGTGGTCGTCGCCGTGCCGTCGACCGTCGCGGCCGGCGCGAGCCTCACCAACAGCGCGAGCGCACGGTCGGACAGCTTCGACAACGACACCGCGAGCGCCCGCTCGACCGTCACCGGCACCGTGACCCGCTCCGCCGACCTCCGGGTGGCGGCCGCCCTGACCGCCGGCACCCCGGTCGCCGGGAACGCGCTGACCTGGCAGTACACCGTGGTCAACGACGGCCCGTCGGCTGCCGACACGGTCACGCTGACCAACCCGGCACCGGCCGGCGTCACGTTCACGGCCTCGACCACCCAGGCGGGCAGCTGCACGATCGACGCCTCCGGTGCGCTGCAGTGCGCCCTCGGCACCGTCGACGCCGGCGGCACCGTCGTGGTCACCGTGACCGGCACCCTGGCCGCGTCCGCACCGGGCGGCGACCTGGCCAGCACGGTCACCGTGGCCTCGCCCACCCCCGACCCGGACACCGCCGACAACACCGCCACCGCGACCACCACGGTCGGCACCGGCACCGACCTGACCGTGACCCGCTTCGACGCGGTCCCGGCCGACGTCGTCGCCGGCGGCACGGTCGGCTGGGAGTTCGTCGTCACCGCGGCCGGGCCGTCCGTCGCGCGCGGCGCGGTCGCGGAGTTCACCGTCCCGCCGGGGGTCACGGTCACCGCGACCACCGGAGCCGACTGCACCACCACCGACGGCGTGCTGCGCTGCGCCCTCGGCGACCTCGCCCCCGGTGCCACGGTGACCGTCGGCATCACCGGCACCCTGGACGCCTCCACCGCGGACGGCGCCCTGCCGGCCCGGCTCACCGTCACCTCCACCACCCCGGACGCCGACCCGGCCGACAACACCGCCGACGTCACCGCGACCGTCACCACCAGCGCCGACCTCGCCGTCACCGCCACCGGGCCGGCCACCGTCACCGCCGGGACCAGCGGCAGCTGGACGTTCACCATCGGCAACGCCGGCCCGTCCGACGCCGTCGACGGGGTGCTCACCGTCACCGTCCCGGCCGGGATCACCGTCGTCGACGCCGGCACCTGCACCCTCACCGGTGACACGCTCACCTGCCCGGTCGGCACGGTGCCGGCCGGCGACACCACCACCGTGACCGTGACCGGTACGGTCGCGGCCGACCTCGCGACGGGGCCGGTCACCCTCACCGGGACGGTCGCGGCCGCCACTCCCGATCCCGACGGCAGCGACGACACCGCCACCGTCTCCAGCGACGTCGCGCTGGCCAGCAGCCTCACGCTGACCCACACCGCCACCGGCCCCGACCCGGCCGTCCCGGGCACCACCGTCGGCTGGGTGCTCACCGTCCGCAACGACGGCCCGTCCACGGCCACCGGCGTGGTCCTCACCGACACGCTGCCGGCCGACGTCTCCGCCGTCACCGGCACCGTCCCGGCCACCGGCGCCGCGTGCGCGGTCACCGCCGGGGTGGTCCGCTGCGAGCTCGGCACCGTCGCCCCCGGCGAGACGGTCACCGTGCAGATCGGCGGCCTGCTCGCCGCCGGCAGCACGCTGACCACGTTGACCACCTCCGCGGTCGCCGCCGGCGACACCGCGGACCCGGTCACCGTCCTGGCCGCGATCGCGGTCGTCCCGGCCGCCGACCTCGCCGTCGGGGTCGGTTTCACCACCGGCCCGCCGGTGGCCGGCGCCCCGGTGAGCTGGACCGTGGAGGTCGGCAACCAGGGCCCGTCCGACGCCGTTGGCGTCACCCTCACCGACACCGTCCCGGACGGCGTCCTCGGGGCCACCGCGACGACCACCCCGGACGGCAGCTGCACCGTCAGCGGCGGCCTGGTCACCTGCACCTGGCCCACCGTGCCCGCCGGCGGGACCCGCACGGTCACCGTGTCCGGCACCCTCGCGCAGGGCGTCGGCACCCGGATCGAGACCACCGCCACCGTCGCGGCGGACACCGCCGACCCGGTGACGGTGAACGACACCGCGACCGCTACGGGTGACACCACCGACAGCGCGGACCTCGCGCTCACCGTGGCCACCGCCGCCGACGTCACCGCCGGCGGACCGGTCAGCTGGACGCTCACCGTCGGCAACGCCGGGCCGTCCGACGCCCGCGAGGTCGTGCTCGGCGCGGTGGTCCCCGCGGGGGTGACCGGCGTCGTCCTCACCCGGGCCGATGGCACCACCTGCGACCCGGCGGCCTGCACGCTCGGCACCGTCCCGGCGGGCGCGTCGGTCGTGCTCACGCTGACCGGCACACTCAGCGCCGACCAGCCGGCCGGGGCGATCGCCACCACGGCGACCGTCACCACCGTCAGCGCCGATCCCGACAGCCGGAACAACACCGCCACCGCGGAGTCGGCCGTCGGCACCGCCGCCGCCCTGGACGTCGCGGTCACCACCGGCGACACCCTCGTGCCCGGCGCGACCGCCACCTACACGGTCGTGCTGACCAACCGCGGACCGTCCGACGCGGCCGCGGTGACCCTCACCCACACGCTGCCGGACGGGCTGACCCTGCTCGGCGGCCTGTCGATCAGCCAGGGCGACTGCACGGTCGTCGGGCGGACCGTCAGCTGCGCGGCGGGCACCGTCCCGGCGGGCGGCACGGTCACGCTGACCCTGCCGGTCACCGTCGACCCGGCGCTGGACGCCGCGACCGTCACCGCCGTCGTCACCGCCGACTCCCCCACCGGGGACGCGGCCAGCGGCACCCGCACCGGGACGGTCACCACGCCGGTCGTCCCGGCCGCCGACCTCACCGTCGTGGCCACCGCGCCCAGCGTGGTGGCGGCCGGTGAGAGCGTCGCGTGGCGCATCGTCGTCGGCAACGCGGGACCGTCGGTGGCCCGCGCCGTCGTCCTCTCCGACGCGCTGCCCGCCGGCGTCACCCTCGCCGCGGTCACCTCGACGCAGGGCACCTGCACGGTCACCGAGGGGACCGTCACCTGCGCGCTG
>JBQGEH010000546.1:0-9136 GCA_052039515.1 Nakamurella sp.
CCGGTCGCGGCGCCGACACCGGGCGCAGCTACCCCGGCGCCACGGCCGTCACCGTGCACGACGCCGACGGCGGGGGACTGGCCGCCACCGTCGACGCCACCGCGGACGGCGGCCCGGACGCGCGGTTCGCCGTCCGTGGCGACACCACGCTGGCGCTCGCCGGCGCGGGCCCCCTGGCCGCCCGGACGACCCAGCGCGACGAGTCCGCCGCGGTGTCCACCCCGGCGGCGGGGCCGGCGACCGTCTCCGGCACCGCGATCACCGATCTCACCGGCGGGCGGCTGCCGATCGGGCTGACCGCCGCCGACCGGTCCGCCGACCTGCCCGCCACCTGGACCGACTCGTGGCGGGTCACCGTCACCCGCGACGCCGCCTCCGGGGTGGTCCTGGACGCCGCCACCCACCTGGTCCGCACCCTGCAGGTGGTCAACTCGACCGGCGTCGCCGTCTCGGTCGGGGTCGTCGCCGACGTCACCACCGCCGCCACCCTTGATGCGGTGACCGCGCGGGCCATCGCCGCCGCGGACGCCACCGCCGCCGCCGACCGGGCCGAGACCTGGAAGCAGGTCGTGCCCGCCCTGCTCGCGGTGACCGCGCTGCTGCTGCTGGCCGCCGGCCTGCGGCTCCGGCTGCGCCGGCCGGCCACCGCGCCGCCGCCGGCGCGCCGTCCCGAGACCGTCAGCATCCGCTGAGCCCCCGGCGCGCGCCCCGACTCGCGCGCATCCGTGCCACCCTCCCCACCCAGGAAGAGCCCCGCCATGCCCGCATCGCCGTCCGCCCGCCGGTCCCCCCGGCTGCGCACCCTCGCCGCCGTCGCCGCCACCGGTCTGGTGCTGACCGGCTGCGGCAGCACCGAATCCGCCGGATCCGCCGACCAGGCCGCGCCGGTTTCAGCGGCTTCCGGGGAGCCGTCAGCGGCGGCGGAGTCGTCCGGGGCCACGACCGTCGGAGCCGGCGGTGAGACCGTCGTCGACGTGGCCATCACCGACGCGGGCGGCTGCGTCGCGACCCCCGACACGGTGGCGGCGGGACCGGTCACCTTCACCGTGCGCAACGTCGACGCGGTCGGCGTCAGCGAGGTCGAGCTGCTGTCCGACCAGCGGATCCGCGGCGAGCGGGAGAACCTCGCCCCCGGCTTCGACGCCACGTTCACCGCCACCCTGGACGGCGGCAGCTACGAGCTGTACTGCCCCGGCGCGAGCACCGACCGGACGCCGTTCACCGTCACCGGTGAGGCCGCCGTCGTCTCCGGTGACACCGCCGCCCTGCTGCAGCAGGCGACCGTGGACTACGCCGACTACATCGACTCCCAGGTGGGCTTCCTCGTCGAGGCCGTGGCCGCGCTGCGGACCGCGATCGACGCGGGCGACCTCACCGCCGCGCAGAACGCCTACGCCGCCGCCCGCCCCTACTACGAGCGCATCGAGCCGGTGGCGGAGTCCTTCGGTGACCTCGACCCGGCCATCGACCTGCGCATCGGCGACGTGGAGGACCCGTCGCAGTGGACCGGCTTCCACCCCATCGAGCAGCTGCTGTTCGAGAAGAAGACGACCGACGGCGCCGCCGACCTGGCCGCCGGCCTGGTCGCGAACATCGCCGACCTGCAGACCCGCACCGCGGAGTTGTCGGCCAACACCCGGGCCGCGGGGACCGCCGACCGGTACCTCGTGGACGAGGTCGCCAACGGCGCGGTCGCGCTGCTCGGCGAGGTGCAGAGCTCCAAGATCACCGGCGAGGAGGAGTTCTACTCCAAGATCGACCTGCTCGACTTCCAGGCCAACGTCGAGGGCTCGCTGCAGGCCTTCGCCGCCCTCAAGCCCGCCCTCGACGGCATCGACCCGGCGCTGGTGACCGACGTGAGCGGGAAGTTCGACACCCTGCTGGCGCTGCTGGACACCCACCGCGACCCGGCCGCGGTCGGCGGCTTCACGCTCTACGACGACCTCAGCGACGCCCAGATCACCCAGCTGTCGAACGCGTTGTCGGCCGTTATCGAACCGCTGTCGACGGTGCCGTCGAAGATCGCCACCGCCTGAACCATCCCCTTGACCTAGCCCGAACGACCTCGCCCGAACCACCCCGTCGAACCGACCGCCGTCCGGAGGACGCCCCGCATGACCGAGCAGCCGACGCCCACGGGCGGGTGCCCGATGGGCCCCGACCCGCAGCGCGCCAGCCGTCGCCGCTTCCTCGGCGGGGCGGCGCTGACCGCCGCCGGGGCGGCCGCCGGTGCCGCCGTCGCGTCGGTCACCCGCAGCGCTCCGGCTGCGGCGCCCGCCCCGTCGGTGGCCGACCTCGAGGCCCTGCGGTCCCAGGCGACGGTGCCGTTCTACGGCCACCACCAGGCCGGGATCACCACCGCCCAGCAGGAGCGGCTGATGTTCGCCGCGTTCGACATCGTCACCGAGGACCGGATCGCGGTCGCCCACCTGCTCGGCACGTGGGCGGCGATGGCGGCGCGGTTCACGGCCGGGCAGCCGGTGCGTTCCGGTGACGTCCGGCCCGAACAGCCGCCGCCGGACACCGGGGAGGCCTCCGACCTCGGGCCGCACTCCCTCACCGTGACCGTGGGCTTCGGTCCGGGACTGTTCGACGACCGCTTCGGGCTCGCCGACCGGATGCCCGCCGCGCTGCGGCCGCTGGACCAGCTGCCCGGCGACTCCGTGCTGCGTCCGGAGATCTCCGGCGGCGACCTGTGCGTGCAGGCCTGCGCGGACGACCCGCAGGTGGTGTTCCACGCCATCCGCAACATGGCCCGCGCGGCCCGCGGCGTGGCGACGATGCGGTGGTCCCAACTCGGCTTCGGCCGCGCGTCGTCCACCGGCGCCGGCCAGTCCACGCCGCGCAACCTGTTCGGTTTCAAGGACGGCACCAACAACATCCACGCCGACGACACCGCGGCCACCGCCGACCACGTCTGGGTCGACCGCACCACCGACCAGCCCTGGATGGTCGGCGGGACCTACCTGGTCACCCGCAAGATCCGGATGGAGATCCAGGCCTGGGACGCGGCACCGCTGGCCGACCAGGAGCGCACCTTCGGCCGCGTGAAGACCACCGGCGCCCCGCTGTCCGGAGGCACCGAGTTCACCCCGCTGGACCTCGCCGCCGTCGCCCCCGGCGGCAGCGGCCCGGCGATCGACCTGGCCGCGCACGCCCGGCTCGCCTCGCCCGAGGAGAACGGCGGCGTCCGCCTCCTGCGCCGCGGTTACAACTACACCGACGGCCAGGACAGCCGCACCGGTCTGCTGGACGCCGGACTGTTCTTCATCTGCTTCCAGCGCGACGCCCACGCCCAGTTCGCCGCCCTGCAGACCCGGCTGGGCACGTCGGACCTGATGAACGAGTACGTCGCGCACGTCAGCAGTGCGCTGTTCGCCGTCCCGCCCGGGCTGACCGCCGCCGGTGACTGGTACGGCAAGGCGCTGTTCGACCTCTGACCGGCCCCGGCCGGGCGCTGGCCGCCGCAGGCCGCACCCGCACCGGCCCGGGCGGTGACCTCTCCTCCCCGTTCGCCGTGGCGCACGAGGCCGCCCGCGCCGCTCGACGTGTCGTTGCGCGCTGCCACCACGCTGTTCTGCCGCCGTTCGGGCGATGTCCGTGACGCACGGGCCGACTCCGCGTCACCGATCCGGACCCTCGCGTATGCGTACGCATCGTTCCGACCCCTCGTCACCGGGGCGGTCCGCCCCTATGCTGGTCACTCATAGTGAGATCAACGGCCGAAAGATCGGCAATCGGGTGCTCCGATCGGGCCGAAGGTGTCGGTCTCGTCGACAAATTCGGCGAAGTGAGTGATAAACCGGCGGGTAGCTGGCTACCATAGGTCCGATAGTGTGATGGCAGTGCGTGAGTCGATCGCAGGTGTTCGGCGGAGTGATGCGGTGGACGGGCCGGCCCGTCCGTTCCACGACCAGTCGTGGACGTCCGGGAGATGCGTCCCGGTACCCGCGTCGGACGTCCCGGCGCCGTCGTCGGTAGCGCGAGCGGTTCGGTGCACAGCGCGAGAACAAGGGGAACCACCGGTGAAGGTCAACGTCGAGCAGCTGGTCGTCAGCGCGGGAGAAGAGTCATGACGCAGGTGATGACGTCGCTGCCCGGGCTGTCCACCGTGGACCAGCAGCGCTTCGCCCAGGTGGTCACCGAGAAGCTGCGGGAGTCGCGCCGGCGGCAGAAGCTCACCCAGGCCGACGTGGCCAACCGGACCAAGGGCCTGGTCTCCAAGGCCGCCCTGGCCAACTACGAGACCGGGCACCGGTCGTTGCGGATCGACGTGCTGTGGGTCATCGCCCGCGCGCTCGGCGAGGATCTCGGTCACCTGCTGACCCTGGTCGAGAACGAGGTGGCCGGCGCGGTCGGCGACGAGACCCCCGACGCGGTCGGGGTCCGGGTGGCGCAGCTGATGCGCGGCACCGACCCCCGGCTGGACCCGGTGCGCCGCTGGTTCGGGCTGCGTCGCGGCACCACCGCGGAGGCGACCGAGGACGAGATCGTCAACCTCGACATCGACGCGCTGCGGGCGCTGGCCGATCTCATGCAGGTGAGCCCGGCCGACCTGCGACGGATGCTGACCGAGCACTCCTGAGCCGCCGGGCGCACCGCCGCCCGAGGTTGCTTCCGCGTGGTGATTCCCTCATCGGGGGAGTCCCGCGGGGTCGTCAGGGACAATGGAGCTCCACCGCCGTCGGCGGTGACCGTGTGCCGCCGGCCGTCCGGCCGGTGGCGCGCCCTCCGTTGCCGAGCTGAGGATCCACCCCGTGCCTGACGACGTCCGTCCCTCTCCGTCGCAGACCCCGACCGCCGACGAGACCCCGACCACCGCGGTGCCGGCGACCCGGGTGCTGCCCGCGGTGCCCGCCGACGGGCCCGACGCGGTCGCCGGTGACGGTGCCGCCACCGAGGTGCTGCCGCTGGACACCGACGCCGCCGCCGCGGAACCCGCGCCCCGGCGCCGCGGCCGGGTCGCGGCGATCGTGGTCGCCGCGGTCGTCGCGCTGCTCGCCGGGGTGTACCTGGTCGACTGGCTGCTGACCCGCAACGACCTCGAGCGGGGCACCACCATCGCCGGCGTCGACGTCGGCGGGCTCAGCCCGGAGCAGGCTCAGGCGCGGCTGGACCGGGAGCTGGCGGCGCTGAGCGCGCCGCTGCCGATGACCGTCCACGACGACGAGATCACGCTGAACCCGCCCGACTCGGGGCTGAGCACCGACACCGCGGCGTCCGTCGCCGCCGCCGGCACCCGGTCGGCGAACCCGTTCACCCGGATCGGCTCGCTGTTCGGGCGGACCACCGAGGTCCCGTTGATCGCGAGCGTCGACGAGACCACGCTGCGGGGTGCGCTGCAGAGCATCGCCGCCGCCACCGACGTGGCGGCGGTCGAGGGGCAGCTGACCGTGACCGGCACCGAGGTCGCCAGCGTCGCGCCGGTGACCGGCGAGCAGCTCGACGTCGACGCCGCCACCGCCCAGGTCGCCGCCGCCTGGACCGGAGGTGACCCGACCTCCGCCCGTGGGCTCACGCTGCCGGCGACCGCACAGCCGGTCCGGGTCTCCCCGGAGGCGTTGGCCGTCGCCGCCGCCGATGCGCAGGCCGTGCTGGCCGGGCCGCTCACCGTGGTGGCCGGTGACACCACACTGACCGTGCCGGTCGAGACCATCGCCGGCGCCGTCTCCATCGCCCCCGACGCCGCCGACGGGTTCACCGTCGCCGTGGACCGGGCCGCCGTGGAGGCCGCCTTCCTGCCGCAGGCCCAGGCCACCCAGACCCAGCCGGTCGACGCCTCCATCGCCATCGTCGACAACGCGCCGGTGATCACCCCGGCGGTCGAGGGCCGCACCATCGACGAGGCCGCCACCGACGCGGCCCTGGACGCCGCGCTGCGCGCCCCCGACCGCACGCTGACCGTCGTGTACACCACGGCCCAGCCCGCGGTGACCACCGCCGCCATCGAGGCGCTCGGTATCAAGGAGGTCGTCAGCGAGTTCACCACCGGCGGCTTCGCCACCGACTCGGGCAAGAACGTCAAGCGCGTCGCCGAGCAGGTGCAGGGCGCGATCATCCGCCCCGGTGAGACGTTCTCGCTCAACGGGTACACCGGGCAGCGCAGCGCCGCCCAGGGGTACGTCGAGGCCGGCATCATCCAGGACGGCGTGGCCTCCCGCGCGGTCGGCGGCGGGATCTCCCAGTTCGCCACCACGCTCTACAACGCCAGCTACTTCGCCGGCTTCACCGACGTCGAGCACAAAGCCCACTCGTACTACATCTCGCGCTACCCACCGGGCCGGGAGGCGACGGTGTTCGAGGCCGAGGACGGCACCAGCATCATCGACGTCAAGTTCACCAACCCCACGGCGACCGCGGTGCTGGTGCAGACGGTGTGGACCCCGGACGACATCACCGTCCGCTTCTGGGGCACCAAGTCCGTCGAGGTCGAGTCGATCTCGAGCGACCGCTACAACTTCACCTCGGCGCCGACGAAGACGATCCCGTACGGACAGACCTGCAAGGCCGGCAACGGCACCCAGGGTTTCTCGATCGACAACACCCGGGTGATCCGGGACCTGTCGGGCGCGGAGCTGTCCCGGCAGACGACCACCACCGTCTACAACGGTCAGGTCCGCGTCACCTGCCAGCCGCCGCCCGCGCCGGCGCCCACCCCGGAGCCGACCACCCCGGCGGCCACCCCGGAGACGCCGCCCGCGGGCGGCTGACCCCGGCTCCCTCACTACGGTGGTCCGATGGACGAACCCGAGGTGCTGGTGCGGGTGGAAGGGGCCCTCGGGCACCTGACCCTGAACCGTCCGCGCAGCATGAACGCGCTGACCCCGACGATGATCGGCGACCTGCACACCGCGTTGCGGGACTGGGCGGACGACCCGGCGGTCACCGCCGTGCTGCTGGACGGTGCCGGTGACCGGGGCCTGTGCGCGGGCGGCGACATCAAGCTGCTCTACGCCGGGATCCGCGGGAACACCGTGGTGCCACTGGAGTTCTGGACGCACGAGTACGAGCTGAACGCGGCCATCGCCACCTTCGGCAAGCCCTTCGTCGCGTTCATGGACGGGGTCGTCTTCGGCGGCGGCATGGGGGTCTCGGTCCACGGCGGCGTCCGCATCGTCACCGCCCGGACCCAGCTGGCGATGCCGGAGACCGCCATCGGACTGGCCCCGGACGTCGGGGCGCTGTACTGGTACGCCCGGATGCCCGGCGCCCTCGGGACGTGGGCGGCGCTGACCGGAGCGCGGCTGTCCGCCGGCGACGCCCTGGCCACCGGACTCGCCGACCTCTGCTGGCCGGTGGACGGGCACGACGCACTGGTGGCGCGGATGCGGACCGGCTGGGTGCCCGGGCCGGCCGACGGCGTCCCGCCACCGCCGCCGTCGATCACCGACGACGACCGGCGGTGGATCGACGGCGCCTTCGCCCACGACCGCATCGAGGACATCGCCGCCGCGCTCACCGCCCGGCCGGAACCGGCCGCCGGGGCGGCCCTGACCGTCCTGCGCGCGATGTCGCCGACCGCGGTCAAGGTGACGCTCGCCGCGGTGCGGCGGGCGGCGGCGCTGCCGACGGTGGCCGACGTCCTCGCCCAGGACCTGCGGGTGAGCAGCGAGTTCACCCGGCACCCGGACCTGCCGGAGGGGATCCGGGCGGCGCTCATCGACCGGGACCGGACCCCGCGCTGGACCCCCGACCGCTGGGAGGACGTCCCCGACGCGACGGTGGAGGCGTTCTTCACCTGACCTGCCGGTCCGGCCGTCCGAGGTCGGTCGATCCGGCGCGGGCCGGACCGGCGCCCCCTACAGTGAGGGCTCGGGCCGGCGCCGACCGGGCGCCGCACGACCGGGGGGACTGGTATGGCGGAGACGACGGGTGACGGGAACACAGGGACCGGCGACGCGAAGGACCGGCCGTCCCGGGCGGTCACCCCGCGGTCCGGCCGGCGGACCTTCCCGCGGATCAGTCCCCGGGCCTATGAGCACCCAGCCGACCGCGGGGTGCTGGCCACCATGCGGGCGGTCCCGGGGCTCTCGGACATCCTGCGGACCCTGTCCGGGATCTTCCCGGAGCGCGGCGAGCGGCTGATGGCCCTGGCCTCGTCCATCCGGGTCGGGGAGAAGCAGTACCCGCGGATCGAGGCGATGCGCCAGGAGTGCGCCGCGATCCTGGACCTCGACGTCGTCCCGCACGTCTTCGTCGACCGCAACCCGGTCGCCAACGCGATGACCGTCGGGATCGACGAACCGTTCATCGTGCTCACCACCGGTCTCGTCGAGGCGCTGGACGACGAGAGCCTGCGGTTCGTCATCGGCCACGAGATGGGGCACGTGCTGTCCGGGCACGCCGTCCTGCGCACGCTGCTGCTGCGGCTGCTCAGCCTGCAGGCGACCGTGTCCTGGGTGCCGGCCGGGGCGCTGGGCCTGCGGGCGGTGATCGCCGCGCTGCGCGAGTGGTTCCGTAAGGCGGAGCTGACCGCCGACCGGGCCGGGTTGCTGTGCAGCCAGGACCCGGGGGCGGCGCTGCGCACCCATTTGTTTCTGGCCGGCGGCACCGACACCGACGAGATCGACGTCGCCTCCTTCCTGCAGCAGGCCACCGAGTACGAGAACGTCGGCGACATCCGCGACTCGATCCACAAGTTCCGGGCCGTGGAGGGGATGAGCCACCCGATGGCGGTGGTCCGCGCCGCGCAGCTGCAGCGCTGGGCCGCGTCCGAGGACTACCGCGCCATCCTGGGTGGCACCTACCGCCGCCGCGACGAGGACCACCCGGGGAACGACCTCGGCGACGACTGGGGTTCGGCGGCGAAGTCCTACCGGGACGCCGCGGCCGACTCCACCGACCCGATCGTCACCACGTTGAGCTCGCTGGGCGACCAGCTGGCCAAGGCGGGCGCGAGGATCGGCGAGGCCGCCGGGAAGATGTTCAACCGGGGCACCGACACCGAGTGACCACGGCGCGGGGCCGGCGGGTGACACTGGTGCGGTGCCCGAGGACCTGCCCGTCACCCGACGCCTGACCATCCCGGGTGCGGAACTGTCCGAACGGTTCTCGCGGTCGGGCGGTCCCGGCGGGCAGGGCGTGGACACGGCGGACAGCCGCGTTGAGCTGTCCTGGGACGTGGCGGCGTCGTCCG
>JBQGEH010000547.1:0-2900 GCA_052039515.1 Nakamurella sp.
AAGAGGGTGGCGCGGGTCAGGCCGGCCCGGTCGGCGATCTGCGCCGCGGTGGTGACGTCGTATCCGTGCTCGGTGAACAGCTCCACGGCGGCGGCGAGCAGCCGTCCTCGTGCGTCCGGTTCCCAGCGAGCCACGGCGTCAGCCTAATCGATGCGACTTCGTCTCATCAGAGCTACAGTGACGAGACGATGTCTCATCATGAGGCGTGACGACGGGTCGATCCCGTCCGTCAGGAGGAGTGGATCACCATGCGCGTCTTCATCACCGGGGCGGCCGGCTGGATCGGAACGGCCCTGACCACGGACCTGGTCGCGGCGGGCCACGAGGTGGTCGGTCTGGCCCGGTCCAGCGCCTCCGCCGATCGCATCGTCGCGGCCGGCGGCACGGCGGTTCACGGGGACATGCACGACCACGCCGTCATCGTCGACCAGGCCCGCGGCGCCGACGCCGTGGCCCACCTGGCGTTCACGCTGGACTTCGCCGCCTTCGACGAGACGGTCGACAACGAGGTCCGCCTGTTCGGGCTGCTCGGGGACGCCCTGGCGGAGACCGGCACGGCGGTCTTCGCGGCGTCCGGGACCCCGATCCTGCCCGGACGGATCGCGACCGAGGACGACGAGCTCGACCCGGCCGGACCGGCGGGGGCCCGAGCCCGGACCGCCGCTGCGGTGCTGGCGTTGGCCGGGCGCGGCATCCGCGCCGGTCTCGTCCGGATGCCGCGGTCCGTGCACGGGCGGGGCGACCGGAACGGTCTGATCGCCACCCTGGTCGCCCTGGACCGGCAGTGGGGGACGGCGGCCTACGTCGGCGACGGCCGCAACCGGTGGCCGGCCGTCCACGTCGACGACGCGGGACGGCTGTTCCGGCTGGCGCTGGAGCAGGCGCCCGCCGGCTCGGTGCTGCACGCGGTCGCCGAGGAAGGGGTCGCGATGCGCGACGTGGCCGAGGCCATCGGGGCCGGGACGGGACTACCGGTCGCGGCCGTGGACCCCGGTCCGCTGGGCGTGTTCGGGGACCTGCTGGGTGGCGACCAGCCGGCCTCCAGCGCCCGCACCCGGGCGCTGACGGGGTGGTCGCCGTCCGGGCCGACCCTGCTCGACGACCTGCGTGCCGGCCACTACACCGGCTGAGCGGCTCAGCTGGTGATGACCAGGTCGGCGCGGTCCCGGGTGGTCGCGATGAGCGTGGCGTTCACCGCGTCGGACCCGGTGGTGGCGCGCTTGAGTGCTGCGTTGGGTGTCCGGCCGAACTGGATGTGCCGCCGGACCAGCCGGTTCACCCGGATGTCCTCGCCGGGGTCGAGGAACCACACGGCGTCCAGCACCGCGCGGACCGACGTCCACGGCGCCTCGTCCAGCAGCAGGTAGTTGCCCTCGGTGATGACGTAGCGGACGTCCGGGGTGACCGCCGCCGCCCCCGCCACCGGCTCCTCCAGGGTCCGTTCGAAGACGGGTGCGTAGACGATCTCGTCGGTCTGCGTCCGCAGCCGGTGCAGCAGCGCGAGATAGCCGTGGGCGTCGAAGGTCTCGGGCGCGCCCTTGACCTCCACCAGCCCGAGCGACTGCAGCTGCCGCTGGGCGAGGTGGAAGCCGTCCATCGCCACGACCGCGGCGCGCTCCCCGGACAGGGTGAACTCGTCGGCCAGCCGCGCCGCGGTGGTCGACTTCCCCGAACCCGGTCCGCCGGTGAGCCCGACGATGATCCGGCGGGCGCCGGTGCGCTCGGCGTGCGCCCGGATCAGACCGGCCAGCATGGCGGCGTCGCCCGGCACCTCCGGCGGGGTCGGCGCCGCCGGCGCGGTGTCCCCGGTGGGGGTCTCGTCGGTCTCGTCGGTCTCGTCAGGCGCGGTACCGGTGTCGGCCTCGGCGGCGGGCTCCGCCGGCCGGGTGTCGGTGGGCACGTCGGAATCGTCCGGGGCGACGGAGTCGGGCCCGGTGGGATCGGTGCTCATGCGCGTCAGTCGACCGCGTTCTCGGCGGCCCGGAGCCACTCCCGCCACTGGTCGGCCTGGGCCTGCGCCTCCTTGGCCCGCCGGGTGTCCCCGGCGGCGGTGGCCTTGTCCGCGGTGGCCTGGAACGACTCGTACCGGGAGCGGAACTGGGCGAGCCGCGCGGTGGTCTCGGGGTCGGTGCGCCGCCAGAGGGTGTCCTCGGCCGCCTTGACCTTGTCCTCGACCGCCCGCAGCCGGGCGTCCAGCGAGCGGATCTTCTCCCGGGGCACCTTCCCGGCCGCCTCCCAGCGGTCCTGGACGGAGCGCAGCGCGGCCTTGGCCGCGTCCAGCCCGGCGGCGGGGTCGATCCGCTCGGCTTCGGTCAGCAGCTCCTCCTTGACCGCGGCGTTGGCCTCGAACTCCGCGTCCCGGGAGGCGAAGGTCTCCGACCGGCGGGAGAAGAACTTCTCCTGCGCGGCGCGGAAGCGGTTCCACAGCGCGTCCTCGACGTCCCGGCTGGTCCGGCCGGCGGCCTTCCACTCCGTCATGAGATCCCGGTAGGCACCGGCGGTCTCACCCCACTCGGTGGAGTCCGAGAGCGCCTCGGCGCGGGCGATCAGCTTCTCCTTGACGCCCTTGGCGGCGCCACGCTCCTTGTCCATCTCGGCGAAGTGCGAGCCCCGGCGGCGGATGAAGGTGTCCCGCGCCTTCGATTAGCGCTTCCAGAGCAGGTCGTCGGTCTTGGGGTCGATACCGCGGATGGCCCGCCACTCCTCGACGATCTCCTTGAGCCGGTCGCCGCTGGCCTTCCACTGGGTGGACTCGGCCTGCGCCTCGGCCTCCACGCACAGCGCCTCCCGCTTGGCCACGGCCGCGGCCTTGGCATTGGCCTTGTCGCGGGCGGAGGAGGAGACGGCCGACTCGGCGGCGGTGATGACGGCGTCCAGACGCTGCGCGGCGCCGTCGAGGT
>JBQGEH010000548.1:0-2567 GCA_052039515.1 Nakamurella sp.
CGAGGCGCCGCTCGCCCCGCTGCTGGTGGTCGCCGGCGCCGGGTCGGGCAAGACCGAGACGATGGCCGCCCGGGTGGTGTACCTGATCGCCAACGGGCTCTTCGCGCCCGAGCACGTGCTCGGCCTCACCTTCACCCGCAAGGCCGCGGCGCAGCTACTGCACCGCATCCGGCAACGGCTCTCGCAGCTGCCCGAGCGGGTCGACAACGAGCCTGTGGTGTCCACCTACCACGCCTTCGGTGGTCGGCTGCTGGGGGAGTACGGCGCGCTGGTCGGGGTCGAGCCGCAGGCCCGGGTGCTCACCCCGACCAGCAGCTGGCAGCTCGCCAGTTCCGTCGTCCGGCGCTGGGATTCCGACCTGGACACCGACCTCACCCCGGACCTCGTCACCGAGCGGCTCCTGCAGCTGTCCGGCGTGCTCGCCGACCACCTGCGCACCCCGGGGGAGCTGGCCGCCGCGACCGACGCGCTGGCCCGGACGATCAGCGAGGCCCCGCCGGCGCCGCGACAGCGCAAGCCGCTGCACACGAAGCTGGACAACCTGCACGCCCGGCTCACCAACCGGCATGGCATCCTGCCGCTGGTGGCCGCCTACGCCGAGGCCAAGCACCGCACCAGCTCCCTGGACTTCGGTGACCAGATGCAGCTGGCCGCCGACCTGGTGGCCCGGCACCCGCAGGTCGGCCGGGAGATCCGCGACCGCTACCGGGTGGTGCTCCTGGACGAGTACCAGGACACCGGTCACGCGCAGCGGATCATCCTGCGGGGGTTGTTCGGATCCGACGCCGGGCGCTCCGGGCATCCGGTGACCGCGGTGGGGGACCCGTGCCAGAGCATCTACGGCTGGCGGGGTGCGGCGGCATCGAACCTGCCCCGCTTCACCACCGACTTCCCGGCGGCCGACGGCACCCCGGCCGCCCGAGCCTCGCTGCTGACCAGTTTCCGCAACCCGGAACGCGTCCTGACCGTCGCCAACGCGGTGTCCGCGCCGGTCCGCGACACCGGGGTTCCGGTCGACGAGTTGCGGCCCCGGATCGGGGCGACGGTCGGCGACGTGCGGCACGCGCTGTTCGACACCGTCGACGACGAGGACGCCTGGGTGGCTGACACGATCGCGGCGCACTGGCAGTCCGCGCTGGACGCCGGACGTCCCCCGCCGACGACCGCGGTGCTGTTCCGCCGCCGGTCCGGTATCCCGTCGATGGCCGCGGCGCTGACGGCGCGCGGCATCCCGGTCGAGGTGCCCGGTCTGGCCGGCCTGCTCAGCGAACCGGAGGTCGCCGAGGTCGTGAGCGTCCTGCGGGTCCTCGTCGACCCCGCGGCCGGGAACGCCGCGATCCGGGTGCTCACCGGGGCCCGCTGGGCACTGGGGTTGGCCGACGTCGTGGCCCTGCAGCGGCGCGCCGGCGTCCTCACCGGTCGTCGCGCGGCGGCCGCCGCCGCCCACGGCCGCGACTCGGTGCACGAGGCCCTGCAGCAGGCCGTCGCCGACGACATCGAGTACGCCTCGCTGCTGGACGCACTCGCCGATCCCGGTCCCGCCGCCGACTACTCGCCGGCGGGGTTCGAGCGCATCCAGCGGCTCGGTGCGGAGCTCGACCGGCTACGCCGTCGGCTGGCCATGCCGTTGCCCGACCTGATCGTGGAGATCGAGCGGCAGATCGGGCTCGACGTCGAGGTGGCGCTGGCCGACGGGCGGGGGCGCGCCAACCTCGACGCCTTCGCCGACGTCGTCGCCGACTTCGTCAGCGGCGGCGGTGGACGGTCGGTCCCCGCGGAGGCCGACGAGATCGCCGGGATGCGCACCGGACAGGCGCTGGACCTCCTCGGCTTCCTCGACGTCGCCGCGGCGCGGGAGGAGGGTCTGGAGCTGTCCGAGATCGACCAGGACGGCGACGCCGTCCAGCTCGTGACCGTGCACGCGGCCAAGGGCCTGGAGTGGCAGCTCGTCGCCGTGCCGCAGCTGTCGGCCGGCATTTTCCCCAGCTCACGCAGCAGCACCTGGTTGACCGACGACAGCTATCTCCCACCCCACCTGCGCGGCGACTACCTCGACCTCCCCGCCCTCGACCTCCCCGCCGGCGGCGACCAGGGCGCCATCGCGGCCGCGGTGGACACCCACCCGGAGGACTGGAAGGACGAGCACCTGGTCGAGGAACGCCGGCTGCTGTACGTGGCGCTGACCCGGGCCGAGCAGACCCTGCTGCTGTCCGCGCACTGGTGGTCCCGGGCCGCCGCCAAACCCCGCGGGCCGTCGGAGTTCTTCACCGAGATCCTGCCGGTCCTCGGCGGGGACGCCGTGCAGTGGGCGGACGCACCGACCGCGACCGAGAACCCGCTGACCGAGGTCGCGACGACGGCGACCTGGCCGGTGGACCCGCTCGGCGACCGGCGGGCTGCCGTCGAGGAGGGAGCCCACCTGGTCCGGGTGGCCGGCCACTTCGGGGCGGCGCCCCCACCCGCCGCCGCGCGCCGACGAGCCGGATCCCGCCGGTCCACCGGCGGCGACGGGCCCACCGGCGCTGACGGGGGCGGCGGCGGCGGTGGTGGCGACCGTGCCGACGCCG
>JBQGEH010000549.1:0-2904 GCA_052039515.1 Nakamurella sp.
CAGCCCGGCGTCGTGCTGCCCACCCCGGGCGGCTGGCCGCTGGCGGTGGACGCCGTGCAGCAGGCCTGCCGGACGCTGCAGATGCCGGCGACCACGACCCGGGCGCTGCGCGTGCTGGCCCACCACGACGGCCCGGTCGCGGTCGACGCGCTGGCCTGGGCCCGGCCTGCGGAGACGTCGGCGCCCCGATGGGCCGACGGCGGACGGATGCGGTTCCCGGCCCTGAAACCCCGGAAGCCGGCCCCGGAGCCGGCGCAGCTGTCCCTGTTCGCCGTCTGACCGGGGGTGGCTGCGCGCTAGGGTCGCGCCATGCCCGACTGCGTCTTCTGTGCCATCGCCTCCGGTGCCATCCCGGCCGACCTGGTCGCCGAGACCGACACCACGGTGGCGTTCCGCGACCTGGACCCCAAGGCCGACGTGCACGTGCTCGTCATCCCACGGGAGCACCACGCGAATCTGGGGGCGGTGGCCGCCGCCGACCCGGCCACCGTGGCCGCCATGGTCCGCACCGCCGCCGAGGTCGCCGCCGCCGAGGGGGTCGCCGAGGACGGCTACCGGCTGATCGCCAACACCGGGGCCGGCGGCGGGCAGACGGTGTTCCACGCCCACCTGCACCTGCTCGCCGGCCGCGGACTGCCCGGCTTCTGAGCGGCCCGTCCGCCACCGGCGGAATCGGGTGGGGTGCCGTGCGGGCCGTCGGTAGAATCGGGGTGTTGTGCAGCTACCGGCCGCCGGGCGGGTAGTAAGCGCAGCGACCACGCCCGCGCCGCGGGCTCCCCGTCATGAAGGCAGGCCAGACACCAGGTGCCGGAACTGAACTCCGCTTCGAACCCCGCCCCCGGCGGCGACCCGACGGACCGGCCGCTGTCCGCCGCCCAGCTCTCCGCCTCGCAGGCCGCGTCCCGCGCCGCCGCGGTGCTGGCCGAGCAGACCGAGGCGACGGTGGTGGTGCCCGACGAGTCCGCCATGCTGGGGCTGCTCGGCTTCCGCGACGCCATGCTGCGTCAGCTCGAGGAGAACCTCGCCGCCGACATCCACGTCCGCGGCAACCGCATCACCCTGCGCGGTCCGGCGTCCGACGTCGCCTTCGCCGAGAAGGTGCTGCGCGAGCTGCTCAACCTGCAGGCCGCCGGCTCGCCGATCACCGCCGACGCGATCCGGCACTCCATCGGCATGCTGGCCCAGGGCTCGGCGTCGCCGACCGAGGTGCTCGGCCTGAACATCGTGTCCCGCCGGGGCCGCTCCATCCGACCGAAGACGCTCAACCAGAAGCGTTACGTCGACGCCATCGACCAGAACACCATCACCTTCGGCATCGGCCCGGCCGGTACCGGCAAGACGTACCTGGCGATGGCCAAGGCCGTGCAGGCGCTGCAGGCCAAGCAGGTCAACCGGATCATCCTGACCCGGCCGGCGGTCGAGGCGGGGGAGCGGCTGGGCTACCTGCCCGGCACCCTCAACGACAAGATCGACCCGTACCTGCGCCCGCTCTACGACGCGCTGCACGACATGATCGACCCCGAGTCGGTGCCGCGGCTGGTCGCCGCGGGCACCATCGAGGTCGCCCCGCTGGCCTACATGCGCGGCCGCACCCTCAACGACGCGTTCATCATCCTCGACGAGGCGCAGAACACCACGCCCGAGCAGATGAAGATGTTCCTGACCCGGCTCGGCTTCGGCTCCAAGATCGTCGTCACCGGCGACGTCACCCAGATCGACCTGCCCGGCGGGCAGAAGTCCGGTCTGCAGGTGGTCCGCGAGATCCTGTCGTCGGTCAACGACGTGCACTTCTCGATGCTGACCTCGACCGACGTCGTGCGGCACCAGCTCGTCGGCAAGATCGTCGACGCCTACGAGAGCTGGTCGGCGGCCAACCCGGAACCGGCGCCGCTGGTCCAGGACCGCCAGCCCGGCCGGCCGCCGCGCTACGGCAACCCGGAGTACCGCCGCCCCGGCGGCCCCCGCGCCGAGCACCGGACCCGCCCGGAGGCGCCGCGGCGTCCGGAGTCCGGCCCGCAGACGGGTGACCCCGCCTGATGGGCATCGAGATCGCCAACGAGTCCGGAGTGGCCGTCGACGAGACGGCGCTGGTCTCGGTCTCCCGTTTCGCGCTGCGCCAGCTCGGCATCAACGCGCTCGCGGAGCTGTCGGTGCTGTTGATGGACGTCGACGCGATGACCGAGCTGCACGTCAAGTGGATGGACGAGCCCGGTCCGACCGACGTCATGAGCTTCCCGATGGACGAGCTGGACACCGCGCGCCGCCCCGACGACGCCGGCCCCGGGCCCGCGCTGCTCGGTGACGTCGTGCTCTGCCCGGTGGTCGCCCGCGAACAGGCCCGCGAAGCCGGTCACTCGCTGGACGACGAGCTGCACCTGCTCACCGTGCACGGCATCCTGCACCTGCTCGGCTACGACCACGCGGAGCCCGCCGAGGAGAAGGTGATGTTCCGCCTGCAGAACGACCTGCTCGACCAGTGGCGCGAACACCGGGCCACCGCCGCGGCCCGCGCCCGCCTGGAGGCCGTCGACCGGGCGGTGCTGGGCACCGTCGGCCTGGACGCCGACGCGCGGCCCGCCGCCGAGGGACAGACCCGCCCGTGATCCCGCTGGACGGCACGGACGTGTTCCTGCTGTTCCTCGCCGCGGCGCTGGTCCCCATCGGCGGACTCTGCGCGGCCGGGGACGCCGCCATCACGATGGTCTCGCACGCCCGCGTCGAGGAGATGCGCCGCAACGGCGTCCGCGGTGCGGCGGCGCTGCTCGCCGTGGCCGAGGAC
This sequence comes from Nakamurella sp., assembly GCA_052039515.1. Taxonomy (GTDB): domain Bacteria; phylum Actinomycetota; class Actinomycetes; order Mycobacteriales; family Nakamurellaceae; genus Nakamurella. The sequence continues at coordinate 2,780 of JBQGEH010000549.1, forward strand.
AAGCCGCGCTACACCAACCTGCTGCTGCTGCTGCGCGTCACCGCCGAGCTGACCGCGACCGTCCTGGTCACCACCGTCGCCCTGTCCACCTGGGGGTTCAACCTCTGGGTGCTGCTGCCGGTGGT
>JBQGEH010000550.1:0-2368 GCA_052039515.1 Nakamurella sp.
GGTGACATCGGCCGCGCTGTAACGGGTTCCGGCCAGGACCGCGTCGACGCGGGGTCCGGCGGCGTGCACCGAGTCGAAGGCGGTACGGACGTGGTCGCGCCAGGTGTCGTCGTCCCACTGCTCGGAGCCCGAGCCGACGACGGTCAGGTGGTCGGGCCCCTGGTCACTGGCCAGCAGCTGCCCGAGCGCCGGGAGCAGCAGCCGGTTGGTGAGGTCCCCGCTCGCCCCGAAGATCAACAGTGTCCCGATCGGCTGTGCCACGTCGTCGCTCCTTCGTCCGACGGCGGTGGTCCGCCGTTCGCGTTGACAGTGCAGCACGGTACGGCGGCCACAACCGTGTCGCGACACCCGGTCTCAGTTCCCTCCGACTGGGTACAGATCCGGCACACGCAGGTTCATGACACGCCCGTCCGACGTCCGTCCCGAAGCCGAGAGGAACGACATGACCATCGTCGTCGTCGCCACCGTCCACCCGAAGTCCGACACCGTCGATCAGGTGAAGGAGCTGTTCACGAAGACGATCGAGCGCGTCCAGCAGGAGGACGCGGGGTGCGAGCTGTACGCGATGCACACCGAGGCCGACACGATCGTGATGATCGAGAAGTGGGCGGACGCCGAGGCGCACCAGGCACACCTGAACAGCCCGGCGATGGACGAGATGAACGCCGCCGTGGAGGAGCTGCTCGCGGAGAAGACGAAGGTGACCGTCCTGCAGCCGGTGCCGGTGGGCGACAGCAAGGGCGCCCTCTGACGGCAGGCGCGGCGGGCCCCGGTCAGGCCGGGGTGCGCCGCCGGGTGGGTCCGCCCCGGCTGCGCAGCGGTATGTGAGCGTCGACCAGTAGGCCGTGGACGAAGCCGTAGGACCGGCCCGTGTGGGCCGCCAGGCTCCGGATCGACTCACCGCCCTGGTAGCGCCGGCACACCTCGTCGGCCAGGGCGGCGCGTTCGGATCCGGTGATCCGCGCCCCCTTGGGAGACTGGTTGTTCGTCATGGACGCCCCCGACTCGTCTGGGTAGGCGTCCATCCTCACGCCGGACGCCGGGACGCGCAGGGTGAGTCCGGCTCAGTAGGTGTCCATGTCGGCGGACCGCAGCTCCGCCAGGAACGCCGCGACCAGTTCGTCGGCCGCGGCCGGTGCCGACAGACCCCCGTTGCGGACGGCGTCGCGTACCCGACCCTCCAGCTGCGCGACGGCGCCGGACCCGGCCCAGCGTCGGTCCAGTTCGTCCCGCACCAGGGCTCCGACCAGATCCCAGCGCTGCGCCGCCCGCCGTTGTGCCAGGCCCGCGTCGCCCAGGTGCGCGCGGTGGGTCAGGACCGCGGTCCACAGCCGGTCCAGCCCGTCGCCGGTCAGCCCGGAACAGGTGATCACCGGTGCCGCCCGGACCAGCCGCAGCGCCCCGGAGAGCTCCCGGGCGGCCGCCCGGGCCTCGACGGCGCGGTCACCGTCGGCCTTGTTCACCGCGACGACGTCGGCGATCTCCAGGACGCCCTTCTTGATGCCCTGCAGCTGGTCACCGCTGCGCGCGAGGCCGAGCAGCACCAGGGTGTCGACCATCCGGGCCACGGCGGTCTCGGACTGCCCCACCCCGACCGTCTCGACGATGACGACGTCGTACCCGGCCGCCTCCAGGATGTCGATGGACTGGGCGGTCGCCCGGGTCACGCCGCCCAGGGTGCCGGCGGTCGGTGACGGCCGGATGAAGGCACGGGGGTCGGTGGCGAGCGTGGGCATCCTGGTCTTGTCCCCGAGCACGGAACCGCCGGTCCGGGCACTGGACGGGTCGACGGCGAGCACCCCGACCCGGTGCCCGGCGGCGGTGAGCGTCGTCCCCAGCCGCTCGATCAGCGTGGACTTCCCGGCGCCGGGGGTCCCGGACAACCCGACCCGGATCCCGGCCGGAGCGTCCCGGCGGGCGGCCGCGAGCCGCTGCAGCACCCCCCGCGCCGGGTCCCGGGGGGGGGGCCGGGTCGACTCGCCGCGGGTGACCGCCCGGGCGCCCGCACCGCGGGTACCGGCCAGCACCTGGTCGGCGAGATCGCCCACCGCTGCCCCCGCGGTCACGCCGGGTCCGGCAGTCGGTCGAGCAGGACGGTGAGACCGGACTCCGGGTCGGCCCCGAGCACCGCGGCGGCGCCGTCAGCCGCTCCCCCGGTCGTCGCGAGCAGCACCCCGATGCCGGTCAGAGCGGCCCGGACGGCGGCCGCGTCCGCCGTGGAGGCGGGGGTGAGAACGACGGCGTGCACGTCGTTGTCGACGGCCTGCCCGGCGAGCCCGGCCGCGTCGGCAGGGGCGGCGACGTCCACGTCGCACCCCAGGTCGGCGAGGACGGCGGCGAGCTGCGGGTCCGCGGGTCGTCCGGGCGG
>JBQGEH010000551.1:0-2793 GCA_052039515.1 Nakamurella sp.
TGCATGGACAACAAGATGCCCATCATCGTGTTCAACTTGCTGGTCGAGGGCAACATCGCACGTGCCGTCCTCGGCGAGCCCATCGGCACCCTCGTCACCACCAAGTAAGGGCGGACCCATGATCGACGAAGAGCTCTTCGACGCCGAGGAGAAGATGGAGAAGGCGGTCGCCTCCGCCAAGGACGACCTGCAGACGCTGCGCACCGGCCGGGCCAACCCGAACATGTTCGCGCGCATCCAGATCGACTACTACGGCGCCCCGACCCCGCTGCCCCAGATGGCGCAGATCACCGTGCCCGAGGCCCGGATGGCGGTCATCAAGCCCTACGACGCCAGCCAGCTGTCGGCGATCGAGAAGAGCATCCGCGACTCCGACCTCGGCGTGAACCCCAGCAACGACGGCAACGTGCTGCGCGTGGTGTTCCCGCAGCTCACCGAGGAGCGCCGGCGCGAGCTCGGCAAGACGGCCCGCTCCAAGGGCGAGGACGCCAAGGTCGCCATCCGCAACATCCGCCGTCGCTGCAAGGACACCATCGACAAGCTGGTGAAGGACAAGGACAGCGAGGTCAGCGAGGACGACGGCCGCGCCGCCGAGAAGGAGCTCCAGACCCTGACCGACCGTTACGTCGCCACCGTCGACGACCTGGTCAAGCACAAGGAAGCCGAGCTCCTCGAGGTCTGACGACGGACCGGACGGCCACCCCATGACCACACCCGCCGCGGCGCCGGCCGGACGTCCCGCGTCCCGGGCCGGCCGCGACCTGCCCGCCGCGATCGGCGTGGCGCTGGTCCTCGGTGTCGTCGTCGTCGGGTCGCTGCTGCTGTTCCGCCCGATCTTCGTCGCCGTCGTGTGCGCGGCCGCCGCCGCGTCGGTGGGGGAACTCCGCGGCACCCTGGCCGCCGCCCGCGGCATCCGGCTCAGCTGGCTGCCGATCGTGGTCGGCGGGGTCGCCACCATCGCGCTGGCCTGGCCCTACGGCCTGCGTGCCCAGGTCGTCGGCATCGCGTTGACCGTGCTGGCCTGCATGATCTGGCGGCTCGGGGCCGGCGCCGACGGCTACCTGCGCGACGTGTCCGCCTCGGTGTTCACCACGCTGTACGTGATGTTCTTCGCGTCGTTCGCGACGCTGCTCGTGGCGCCGGACAACGGCGCGCAGCGGGTGCTGACGTTCATCATCGTCGTCGTCGCCTCCGACACCGGCGGCTACACCGCCGGCGTGCTGTTCGGGAAACACCCGATGGCGCCGCGGATCTCGCCCAAGAAGAGCTGGGAGGGGTTCGCCGGCTCGGTCGTCGGCGCGGGCGTCGCCGGAGCGCTGACCGGCGTGCTGATGCTGGACCACGCCTGGTGGCGTGGCGCCCTGCTCGGCCTCGTGGTGTGCGTGACCGCCACCCTGGGCGACCTCATCGAGTCGATGATCAAGCGCGACATCGGCGTCAAGGACATGGGATCGCTGCTGCCCGGCCACGGGGGCGTGATGGACCGGATGGACTCGCTGCTACCGTCGGCCGTCGTCACCTGGATCCTGCTGTCCGTCTGAGAGGACATCCGTGAGCACCCGCATCGGCGCCAACACCATGCTGCCGGCCCGCCGCGAACCGTTCACCCTGCGCACCGCCGACGGGCTGGGGCTGGTCGCCGAGCTCGCGCTGCCCCTGGACCGCGACCCGGTCGCCACCCTCGTCACCCTGCACCCGCTGCCCACGCACGCCGGGATGATGGACTCGCACATCTACCGCAAGGCGTCGTTCCGGCTGCCGGCGCTGGCCGACATCGCGGTGCTGCGCTTCAACACCCGCGGCACGATCAGCGCCGCCGGCCGCAGCGACGGCGCCTTCGACGGAGGCGAGGGGGAGCGGTTCGACGTCGAGGCGGCGGTCGACCTCGCCGTCTCCCGCGGACTGCCCGACCGCTGGCTGGTCGGCTGGTCGTTCGGCACCGAGCTCGCGCTGAAGTGGGGTGCGGCCACCGACGTCACCGGGGCGGTGCTGCTGTCGCCGCCGCTGCACCGGGCCGCCGACCACGACCTGGACGCGTGGGCCGCCTCCGGGAAACCGCTGGTCGCGCTGGTGCCGGAGCTCGACGACTACCTGCAGCCGGTGGAGGCCCGGGAGCGCTTCGCGCGCGTCCCGCAGTGCACCGTGCGCGACTTCCCGAAGGTGAAGCACCTGTGGGTCGGGCAGGCCGAGGCCGCGCTGGACGCGATCGTGGCGACCGTGCGACCGGGGTTCCCGCCGCTGCCCCGCGAGTGGGACGGCCCCTTCGAGAACGTCCCGGCGGAGATCGTCTCCGCCGGCTGACCGGACGGGAGCCGCCGTGCCGCCGTTGCTGCTGTTCCCGCCGTTCCCGTTCGACGCCCGGGTGCTGGGACCGCTGGACGCCGCGCTCGGCGGCCGACTGCTGCCGCCCCCGGAGGTCGCCTGGGACGGCGAGCCCGCGCTCGACCGGCTCGCCGACGCGGCGGTCGCGGCCCTGGACGCCCGCGGGACCGAGCGGGCCGTCGTCGGCGGCGTCTCGATGGGCGGCTACGTCGCCCTGAACCTGCTGCGCCGCCACCCGGACCGGGTGGCCGGGCTCGTCCTGATCGACACCCGCGCCGCCGCCGACACCCCCGACGCGCGGGCGAACCGGCTCGCGATGGCCGAGCGGGCCGATCACGGCGAGCTGCCCGACCCCGCCACCACGGTCTACGGGATGGTCAGCCCGGCCACCCGGGCGCACCGTCCGGAGGTCGTGCGGACGCTGGCCGGCCACGTCGCCGACCAGCCGGCAACGTCGATCGCCTGGCGGCA
>JBQGEH010000552.1:0-2407 GCA_052039515.1 Nakamurella sp.
CGAGGACGAGCAGGGCCCGGACGCCGCCGTCGGCGCCCATCCGGTCCAGCATCTCGAACGCCGAGAGTCCCGGCCGGGGCAGCTCGTCGGGATTGATCCCCCAGACGGCGGCGACGTGCGCCCGGTCGGCCGGGTCGACGAGCTTGCGGTAGCCGGGCAGCTGGTCGGCCTTCTGGCCGTGCTCGCGCCCGCCCTGCCCGTTCCCCTGGCCGGTGATGGTGCCGTAGCCGGAGAACGGCCGGCCCGGCAGTCCGAGGGCTAGGGCGAGATTGATCCAGGCCTGGGCGATGTCGGTGCCGGAGCTGTGCTGCTCGGCGCCGCGCGCGGTGAGGATCATCGCCGACGACGACCGGGCCAGGGTGCGCACGGTCTGCTGCAGCTGCGCGACCGGGATACCGGTGATCCGTTCCACCCGGTCCGGCCAGTACGCCGACACCCGGGCCTTGAGCGCCTCGAAACCGGTGGTGCGGGCGGCGATGTACGCGCGGTCGACGAGCTGCTCCTTGATCGCCAGGTGCAGCAGCCCGTTGGCCAGCGCCATGTCGGTGCCCGGGATGGGCGCGAGGTGCAGCGCGGCACCGTTCGCGGTGGCCGTCCGGCGGGGGTCGACGACGATGTGCGTGGCACCGGCGGCGCGGCCCTGGTCGAAGTACTGCATGGCCGGCGGCCTCGTGTCGGCGGGGTTGGACCCGACCAGCAGGATCGCCTGCGCGCGGGCGATGTCCTCGAGCGGGAAGGGCAGGCCACGGTCGATCCCGAACGCCCGGTTGGACGCGGTCGCCGCCGACGACATGCAGAACCGGCCGTTGTAGTCGATCGCGCTCGTGCGCAGCGCCACCCGGGCGAACTTGCCGAACTGGTAGGCCTTCTCGTTGGTCAGGCCGCCACCGCCGAAGCAACCGACGCCGTCCGGGCCGTACCGCAGCTGGGCCTCGCCGACGGCGTCGACGATGCGGCCGAGGGCCTCGTCCCAGGTGGCCGGGCGCAGCCGGGACGTCCGATCGCCGCGCACCTCCCGGACCAGCGGGGTGAGCAGCCGGTCCGGGTGGTCGAGCAACGAAGCGGCGGTCCAGCCCTTGGCGCACAGGCCCCCGCGGTTGGTCGGGAAGTCCTCCTGGGGCTGCAGCGTCGCCGGCCGGTCCCCCGCGACCATCGAGATGCCGCACTGCAGGCTGCAGTACGGACAGTGCGTGCGGGTCGGCCCGGACCCCGCCGGCCGGCCGATCGCGGGGGTTCCCAGGGAGGTGGTCACCCGTCGAGTCTCGGAAGCGCCCGTGACGGCGGTGCTGTCCGGCTGTTAACGGGGCGGGTCGTGAGCGGGGTCGGAATGACGTTCCGACGACGAAAACCTCACCACCGGGGTGACCCGGTGGTGAGGTCGCGGGCGTCAGACGGTGATGACCGTCGGAACGATCATCGGCCGGCGCCGGTAGACCTCGCCGACCCATTTGCCGACGACCCGGCGGACCGACTGGGCGATGCGGTGCGGGTCGGTGATCCCATCGGCCTCGGTGATCGACAGCTCCATCTCGATCAGCGGCAGCACCGCGTCCAGCGCCTTCGGGTCGTCGGAGAAGCCGCGACCGGAGATCTGCGGCGGCTGGACGGCCCGGCCGGACAGCGCGTCGACGGCGATGGTGATGGCGATGAACCCACCCTCGCCGAGCACCAGCCGGTCGGACAGCGTCGAGGAGCCGACGTCGCCGACCGCGTTGCCGTCGACGTACACGTGACCGACCTCGTAGCCGCCGACGATCGACGCCTTGCCCTCGACGAGGTCGACGACGACGCCGTCCGGGGCGAGCAGGATGCGGTTCTCCGGTACCCCGGTGAGGTTCGCGAGCTTGGCGTTGGCGCGCAGGTGCCGCCACTCGCCGTGCACCGGCATCACGTTGCGCGGCTTGACCGCGTTGTACAGGTACAGCAGCTCACCGGCCGACGCGTGTCCGGAGACGTGGACCTTGGCGTTGGCCTGGTGCACCACCTGGGCGCCGATCCGGGCCAGCTCGTTGACCACGGTGAACACCGAGGTCTCGTTGCCGGGGATCATCGACGACGCCAGGATCACGGTGTCACCGGCCTCGAGGTTGACCTGGCGGTGGTCGCCACGGGCCATCCGGGACAGCGCCGACAGCGGCTCCCCCTGCGACCCGGTGGAGATGAGCACCACCTGGCTCGGCGGCAGTTCGAGCAGCTTGTCCAGCGACCGGACGAGCCCGTCGGGGACGTGCAAAAAGCCCAGCTCCTGGGCGATCTGCATGTTGCGCACCATCGAGCGGCCGACGAAGGCGACCTTGCGCTTGTGCTGGTACGCGGCGTCGATGACCTGCTGGATGCGGTGCACGTGCGAGGCGAACGACGCGACGATGACGCGCTGCTTCGCGGCCCCGATGTAGGAGTCCAGGAC
>JBQGEH010000553.1:0-1515 GCA_052039515.1 Nakamurella sp.
GCGGTCGCGGCCGAGAACCTGGTGCACCGCGATCGTCTCGACGAGGCCGCGGCCGTGCTGGACCTTCCGTTGGGCGCCGCCGAGGGCACGTTCATGGAGCCGTTCACGTTGACCGCGCGAGGCTACCTGCGGCTGCTGCAGGGCCGGCTGGACGAGGCCGAGGCCGACCTGCGGCGGGTGGTCGCCTTCGACGCGTCCCGCGGCTGGATCATCCCGAACGCCACCCGCGGGCGGTTGCGGCTCGCCGAGGTGCTGGTCGCCCGGGGGCACCGCGACGAGGCGCGGGCGCTGGCCGAGGAGGACTTCACGGTGGCCACCGCGGCGCAGCTGCCCGGGTCGGTCGGGATGGCGATGCGGATCCGGGCCCTGACGGCGGAGCCGGACGAGGCGGTGGCCATCCTGGCCGAGGCGGTCGAGCTGCTGGACGGCACGCCGTACCGGCTGGAGGCCGGCTGGGCGCTGCACGACCTGGGGGCCCGGCTGAACCGGGCCGGTGACCGCACCGCCGCCCGCGAGCCGCTGCGCCGCGCGCTGGACGCCGCCACCCGGACCGAGTCCCGGCGGCTGGCCCGGTACGTGCGTGCGGAGCTCGAACTGGCCGGCGCCCGGCCGCGGCGCACCCACGTCACCGGCACCCAGGCGCTGACCGCCGCCGAACGGCGGGTGGCCGACCTCGCCCTGGAGGGTCTGACCAACCGGCAGATCGCCGAGTCGCTGTGGGTCACGCTCAAGACCGTCGAGATCCACCTGTCGCGGACCTACGCCAAGCTCGGCATCGCCTCCCGCCGCGAGCTGCCGGCCGCGATGGGGGCGGTCGCGACCTGACCGGCGTGTCGCGCCGGAAAATCTTCCGACCGTCGTCGCTGTCCGGCGGGGCGTGAGGTCAGGGCTGCCTCACCTCAGAACCGGGCCCTTCCCGCTGGACGCCGGTCCGAGTGACGCAGGCTTGCCTTCCCTCAGTGAGCCGAGCCTTCCTTCACACCGGCTCTGAGCTGCGAAAACTTCGCAGCGAACGGCTGTCGCGGACGCCGGACGGGTACTACCGTCGGCACCAGCGGGTTCATCGGACCCCCCCACAGCGCCTACCGATTCGCCGAGGAGACACCATGACCGCCAGCCTGGAGATGCGCCCGATCGACGAGTGTTCGGTCACCGGCTGCTCGTACAACGACCACTCGTCCTGCCACGCACACGCCATCACGATCGGCGGGAGCGCGTCCGACGCGTCCTGCGCGACGTTCATCCCGCTGGGCAGCAAGGGCGGTCTCGCCTCGGTGCACGGGTCGATCGGGGCGTGCCAGCGCGCCGAGTGCACCCACAACGCGTCGCTGGAGTGCACCGCCTCGTCGGTGAAGATCGGCCCCGGCGCCAGCACCGCCGACTGCCTGACCTACCAGCCGAGCTGAGCCTCCGGCCCTGTCGCCGGATCCGACACGGGCGCGTAGCCTCCCCCCGCCGCGGGGGGGGACGCGCCCGTCGTGGTGTGAGGCGCCGATGGGGGTCAGGTCGGCGCCC
>JBQGEH010000554.1:0-3317 GCA_052039515.1 Nakamurella sp.
GGCTCGGCCGTGCACCCCCGCGACCGGCCCGGCGCCCGCCCCGCGGGGGGGGGCCCGGCGCCGTGGCGGCCGGTGGGCGGCCGCGCTGCCCACCGCGCCGTTCTTCGTCTACGTCGGGATCTTCCTGGTCCTGCCCACCGCCATCGTCGTGGTCGGGGCGTTCCAGAACACCGACGGCGGCCTCACGCTGTCCAACCTGTCGCTGTTGACCACGCCGTCGGTGCGTTCGGCCACCGTGACCACACTGGCCCTGTCGGCCATCTCCGCGGTGAGCGGGGCGGTCATCGGCGGCCTGCTCGCCTACGCGCTGGCCACCGCCGACCCCGAGGGGCGGCTGCGCCGGACGGTGCTCGCCATCTGCTCGGTGCTCGCCCAGTTCGGCGGCGTCATGCTGGCGTTCTGCTTCATCGCCGCGATCGGCCGCAACGGCAGCCTCACCGCGATCATCTTCGACCTCACCGGCCAGCGGCTGAACACCACCTGGCTGTACGAGTTCCCCGGCCTGGTGCTGGTCTACGCCTACTTCCAGATCCCGCTGATGGTGATCGTCTTCCTGCCCGCGCTGGACGGCATCCGGCCGCAGTGGCGGGAGGCGACCGAGACGCTCGGCGGCTCGACCTGGACCTACTGGACCAAGGTCGCCGGCCCGATCCTGCTGCCCGCGTTCGTGTCGTCGGTGCTGCTGCTGTTCGCCAACGCCTTCTCCGCCTACGCCACCGCCGCCGCCCTGATCAGCCAGGCCAACCCGCTGCTCGCGCTGCAGATCCGGGGGGCGCTGTCCGGCGAGGTCGTCGCCGGCCAGCAGAACCTGGCCAAGGTGCTGGCCTTCCTGATGGTCGTCATCGTCGCGATCGTGATGGCGCTGTACGCGTGGCTGCAGCGCCGCGCGTCCCGGTGGGTCCGATGAAGGAGCTCCGATGACGGCCACCCTCGCCGGCCTGACCGAGACCCCGCCCGGCAAGCGCCGCTCGCTGCGGGCCGGTCGCCGCCGTTCCCAGCGGATCTTCCGCTGGGTCATCGTGACGCTGGTGCTGCTGTTCTTCGCCATCCCCATCCTGTCGCTGCTGGACTCGTCGAGCCGGCTGCGGGGCGGCGGCCGGGACTGGTCGGCGTGGGACCCGATCGTCCAGATCGCCGGTTCCGCGGACCCGTCCAGCCAGCTCATCCGCGAGGGTCTGGTCAACTCGCTGCTGCTGGTGGCGGCCACCCTCGTGCTGATGCTGCTGCTGCTGATCCCGACGATGATCTGGGTGCGGCTGCGGGTCCCGGGGCTGCGCCGGATCATGGAGTTCGTCTGCCTGCTGCCGTTGACGATCCCGGCCATCGTGCTGGTCGTCGGGCTCGGCCCGGTCTACCGCCGGGTCGCCGACCTGCTCGGCACCGGCAGCGTCTGGCTCTGCTTCATCTACGCGATCCTGGTGCTGCCGTTCGCCTACCGGGCGCTGGACGCGGGCCTGGACGCCATCGAGGTGCGCACGCTGTCGGAGGCGGCCCGCTCGCTCGGCGCCGGCTGGGGCACGGTGATGTTCCGCATCGTGCTGCCCAACATCCGCACCGCCGTGGTCAGCGCCAGCTTCATCTCGCTGGCCCTGGTGCTCGGCGAGTACACGGTGGCGTCACTGCTGGCCCGCCGCAACCTGCAGACGGCGATCTTCCTGGTCGGCCAGAACAACCCGAAGACGGCGTCGGCGCTGGCCCTGGTCGCGTTGGCGCTGGGCTTCGTCCTGCTGTTCCTGCTGTCCCTGGTGAGCTCGCGGTTGAGCTCCCGGACGACCCGAAAGGCCACCCCGTGACCGCGACCCGCACCACCGACTCCGACACCGCACGCGGGGTCACCGTCGAGCTCGCCGGGCTACGGCGCAGCTTCGGCGCCGTCCACGCGCTGGACGGCATGGAACTGGCGATGACCCCCGGCGAGATGGTGGTGCTGCTGGGACCGTCCGGCTGCGGTAAGACCACCGCGCTGCGGGTGCTGGCCGGACTCGAGGAGGCCGACGACGGCCGGGTGGTCGTCGCCGGCCGGGACATCACCCACGTGCCCACCAACAAGCGCGACATGGGCATGGTCTTCCAGGCCTACTCGCTGTTCCCGCACATGACCGCCCGGCAGAACGTCGAGTTCGGGCTCCGGCTGCGTGGCGTGGACGGTGCCGCCCGCAAGGCCCGCGCCGCGGAGAACCTGGAACTCGTGGGGCTCGCCGCGCAGGCCGACCGCTACGCCCACCAGATGAGCGGCGGTCAGCAGCAGCGGGTCGCGCTCGCCCGGGCGCTGGCCATCCGGCCGCAGGTGCTGCTGCTGGACGAGCCGCTGTCGGCGCTGGACGCCAAGGTCCGGGTGCAGCTGCGCGACCAGATCCGGCGCATCCAGCTCGAGGTCGGCATCACCACGCTGTTCGTCACCCACGACCAGGAGGAGGCGCTGGCCGTCGCCGACCGGGTCGGGGTGATGCGCGAGGGCCGGATCGAGCAGATCGCCGCCCCGGACGAGATCTACAACCGGCCCACCACGCCGTTCGTCGCCGAGTTCATCGGGTCGACGAACCGGCTGCGCGGCACCGCGTCCGGTGGGGTGGCGGAGGTGCTGGGCTCCCGGGTCCCGCTGCTGCCGGGGTCGCCGTCCAGCGGTGCGGTCACCGTGCTGGTCCGGCCGGAGGCGGTACGGGTCACCCCCGGCGCGGACGGAGCGGGAGCGGCGACGGTGGGGGCGACCAGCTTCCTCGGCGCGCACGGCCGGGTGCAGGCGCGGCTGCGCGACGACACCCTGGTCATCGCGCAGCTGTCCGCGCCGGAGGTGAGCGGGCTCGCCGCCGGCGACCAGGTCACCGTCGTGGTGCAGCCGACCGAGGCGCTGGCCACCGCCGCGTCCTGATCCGGGCGTGTCCGTGCCCACTCCTCACGTTCCGGCCGGCTGGGGCGTCTTCCCGACGTGAGGCTGCCGTTCGAGGACGTGGTGACCCGGCACGGTCCGACCGTGCTGCGGGTCTGCCGCGCCGTCGTCGGGCACGGGGACGCCGAGGACGCCTGGTCGGAGACGTTCCTGGCCGCGCTGCGGGCCTATCCGGAGCTGCCGGAGACGGCCAACGTCGAGGCCTGGCTCGTCACCATCGCGCACCGCAAGGCCATCGACCAGGGCCGCGCCCGCTCCCCGCGGGCCGTGCCGGTCGCCGACGTGCCCGACCGGGCCGCGCGGACCACCGAGCCGGACGCCGCGCTGTGGGCGGCGCTGGCCGCGCTGCCGGCCGGGCAGCGGCAGGCGGTGGCCTACCACCACCTCGGCGGGCTGCCCTACCGCGAGGTCGCCGCGATCCTGGGCAACA